>JBNKZP010000186.1:0-505 GCA_050301675.1 Puniceicoccaceae bacterium | reverse complement strand
CACTACATGACCCGCAGATCCCACCGGATGTGAAATAACAAGTTTGACATAACGTGCCTTGATGTGATTTTGTTGAATCCGTACTGGTCCTACTCGAGCATGAAAAATAGTGCGTCGAGTTTTCATGCCCGGGGCGCACCGGAATGCACTACGTGACCCGTAGATCCCACCAGATGCAAAAACACAAGTTCGGAGTAACGTGTCCCGATGCGCTTTTTATGGAAACTGCACCGGTCCAACCCGAGCATAAAAAATAGTGCGTGATGTTTTGTGGATCGGACACATAGGAATTCACTACGTGACCCACAGATCCCACTGGATATGAAAACACGAGTACAGCGTAACGTGTCTCGGCACGCTTTTTGTTGAATCCGTACTGGTCCCACCCGAGCTTGAAAAATAGAGCGATCACATTTTGCTTCCCGGATGCACCGAAATGCACAACGTGACCTGCAGATCGTACCAGATGCAAAACACAAGTTCAGCATAATGTATCCCATCACGC
>JBNKZP010000185.1:0-507 GCA_050301675.1 Puniceicoccaceae bacterium | reverse complement strand
GAATCGTCAAATACCTCTCCTTTGTCTTGATAGAGTTCGTAGAGCATTTCCCGGGTAGGTACGACCATGCGCCAGTAGTTTGAGAGTTCACGGCGAATCTGATATATGTGCTCTTTTAAGTGAGGTGTTGGATTTTGCAAAACCTGTAGTTCTAACTCGTCCAGGAGGTCGCCGTAATCCTCTAAAAGTGGAAAAATATGATCGATGATTGCATCGATCAGTGCATAGAGCAGGTAGTCGTTTCCCAGGTAGCGAAATCGGGATGCGGTTTTTTTTATCCGTTTCCTTATTGGGTCCCAGACGTCACCCACGTTTTCCTGTATGGTAATCAGAGTGTTGCTGAGGTGAAATAGGCTGACTTGTTCGTTGATGATACGGTCGTTTTTTAGTCTTAGCATTCGTATGACAATAAATGTTTGTTTGTCATACTGTTCAATCTTGGGCCTTTGGGGTATGTTGAGGGTGTCTTCTGCTGCTAGTGTGTGTAAGCTGTAATGCTCTTTAAGT
>JBNKZP010000184.1:0-517 GCA_050301675.1 Puniceicoccaceae bacterium | reverse complement strand
CATTTTCTATGTCAAGAATACCTTTCTTCAACATGGATTACCAATCAAGTGCAGACTCTGAATGCTGAGCGTTAAGCAAAGCAATATAAAAAGATCTGATGCGCATGAAATCGAAAAACGGACGTTTGCGGATTGAAAGGACCTCAAAAGCTTTTATAAAAGCAGTTCCTTGTATTCAACGTTCAAAGTTCGATGTTGTTTGCGGCTCTACCGCCCCGGGCTTATTCGTGTGATTCGTGGGCTCAACTGCGTTTTCTAGGCTTTTTGGTTATTTATCTGTAATCTTCAATCCTAACTGATAAAGCACTAGCGAGATTTAGCCAGTAACGCGTCCCCTTAAGCTTTCCCGTTTTGGTCAGCGCACCCAGCTCAACCAATTCACGCAAATCACGAGTCGCCGTCGCGGTCGAAGTCTGGGTAATGGCAACGTAATTTTCCGAACTCAACCCTCCTTTGAATCCTGCCGGACCTTCCCTAAACATTCGAGCGATCACCTGATCCTGGCGTTTGTTGAGTT
>JBNKZP010000183.1:0-521 GCA_050301675.1 Puniceicoccaceae bacterium | reverse complement strand
AATTTTCAAGCGCCGCAAAAAGTGCGAATAAAGTTATTGGTGTCCAAATTATCCAAAAAATAACGAGAAATGAAATATAACCTACCGACTTTTTTTGGTTAGAATTATTTATTGTTAGCACGTTATTCATAATTACTATTCAGCAGAACGGTGAGGATGAGCGCGGGGCGATAGCTCCGTTGCTCACTCAGAATTGTTAGAGTTTATAGTTATGTGGGTTAATTTTTCAGTATAGCTTGTAGCTTCCAATGAAGTAAAATGTACCTCATTACTATCTTTATCGTAAAATTTATATGTAGTTTTGAATATAATTTCTTGAGACCATTCACTGTCATTCTTCTTTTTTGCTAAAACAGTATATGGTCCAAGTCTCAAACCTCCAAAGTTAGTATACGATCCTATCCGAATCTGTGCCCAAATAGAATCACTAAAGATATATTCACCTTGGATATCCTTAAATATTTTTTCTTCTTTTATTATTGGTAGTAGGTGGTCGTTGAAGCTTTCTGAGCCTCCACCGA
>JBNKZP010000182.1:0-527 GCA_050301675.1 Puniceicoccaceae bacterium | reverse complement strand
ACGACCGGCATCGCCACGCACGAATTTCGGTGTATCCGGGGCAAAATTCAGAATCAGCTCGATATGGTTTTCCTGCGCCCGCTGGGTCAACAGATTGCACACGTCGAACACCGAACGTTCAAGATCAAAATCTATCGCGTCAATCGATAACCGGCCGGCCTCGGCCTTGGAGAAATCGAGAATGTCGTTGATGAGGGTCAGCAGGTGTTCGCCGCTGTGCTGGATGATGTTCAAGCCATCGGTCAGGGGGCCGGTGTAATCTGCCCGCCGTTTGAGAATGTCGGCGTAGCCCAAAATGGCATTGAGCGGGGTGCGCAGTTCGTGGCTCATATTCGCCAGGAAAACGCTTTTGGCCTGATTGGCTACTTCGGCTTGTTCCTTGGCAATCTGCAATTGTTGGTTCGTCTCGGTCAACTCGCGGGTGCGCTCAGCCACCTGTCGCTCCAGATCGCGCTGGCGTTCTTCGGCCGCGCGGCGTTGGGCTTCTCTCGCCTGCCTGCGCCGCAGCAACCCGCCGGCTGCGCTCC
>JBNKZP010000181.1:0-533 GCA_050301675.1 Puniceicoccaceae bacterium | reverse complement strand
TTCGCATCCAGCGTTTCGAGAACCGCCTGTAATGTTTCCAGCAAATCAAGCGTTCCCTGCGCATTACCTGTTTTGCTGTTGGCCATGAAATTTACGTCCCTTAACCAAACAACTTTCTGATCTCCAAAGAGCGAAAGCGTTTGCACGGCGCCGGTAAAACGACTGATCACATCACCAACTTCAGCAATATTGCCCGCACGACCATCAATCACCTCCTTTGCCAGATCATCTGCAATATCCCTGGTCTGCTCGGCAAACCACTGCTTTCCTTGTTCGGAAACCAGATAATCGTCATCACCACAGATGAATGTAAATGTTTTTGCGGACATTGCTTGTGTTTAATCAAAACAAAAAGTAGCGATGATAATTTGGATTTCAATACTTCCTGTTTATAAACTGTGAAAAGTCGGATTCTATGTAAATAATTAACCACAAAATACAGGGCGGCGAAGCCGCAACCAAAGTCTGGAATGCTGAAAGCTGGGGAAACGCTGTGTCTCTCGCCGTTTCGATCCTTCGACAAGCTCAGGTTG
>JBNKZP010000180.1:0-543 GCA_050301675.1 Puniceicoccaceae bacterium | reverse complement strand
ACAACTATGCCTTAAGTACACTAGTACTAAGGTCACAATATTATCTCCTCAAAGAACTAACCCCGATCGCATCACAGAGTCTCACCATGACCGACCCACAACCTAATAAAGTCCACTTCGACATAACCCAATCAAAACATCACCATTACCCATCCCAGTGTTTCCACTAATCATGTGAGGGTCCATGCCGCAAATGACCGTGAGCACGGCTGTTATAACAGTTTTACACTCTGCAGAGGTTGTACACGTTACCCATGAGTCATGATTATCCTTAGATAGCCGAATACTCGTTGTACCGATGAGCACCCTTACACACTTCTAAGGTGTGTGCCAGGAAATCACTACAAGACTGTTTAATGGTTTCATCTAGCTTGTAACGTACCCACTGAGGTTTCACCGCCAGTGTGAGCATTGCACCCACCCAGAAGCCCCCTCTTATGCCTTATGGGTTTCAGCCATCGCAGCTTTACCCACACCATCCCACGGTTCCGCCATCGCAGCTTCACCGAACATCCCAGCGGTTTGCCATCGCAGCTTCCCCAC
>JBNKZP010000179.1:0-550 GCA_050301675.1 Puniceicoccaceae bacterium | reverse complement strand
TGATGTTACACTTTTCAGGATTCCCAGTTAAGACGTCGGGTCCTATTTTACAGAAGGCGCCGGGGAAAACACCACGGTCCAATGTATCAACGACGGCGTGAACTTCGGATTTTGAAGAGGAGACGCCGCGCTGGGCATATCGATCAGTGGAGTGTTGCATGGTTAAGTAGATTCATGTGATCCCCTTTAGTACAGCTGCAACAACATAGGTCAACTTTTACTTTTTGCGTTTGGACAGAAGATTAGCATTCGCGGGATCGCCAATCTCCGCATTGGCAGCATCAGTTAAGTTGAGCCTGATTGCAGGTGCTCTTCATTGAAACAAAAACGCCGCTATGCCGGAGGAGTACGGCGGTTCCGGGAAAAACCCTGAAAAAGCAGTTGGCGCTACAAATTTTACACAATCAATCGTTCCGGCGCCTTGAGTTTTGCTATCTCATTCATGATACGTTTGGACGCTTCGCCGTAGCGATCCGAGTGCTCCTGCCCGGGATCAATTTCATCGACTGTCATTGGCGGGCCAAAGCTGATGTGAATCGGACCTCCCAGG
>JBNKZP010000178.1:0-555 GCA_050301675.1 Puniceicoccaceae bacterium | reverse complement strand
GAATGGGAAATCGTCGAACTAATGAATTAATAACTCTGATTAATCAGCGCTGGAATAACATCATACAGGCCTTTGAAGAAGGACAACATATTGTTGAAGTTTACTAATCTTTGAACAATGTTCTACTACGAAACGCACGAAAAAACAGATCAGAGTTTAAAGTTCGAAGAGTTTTCGCATTGACCCTATTAAACAAGCTACAAGTGTGTGTTTCTCAATTTGCTCCCGTAGTTCAATGGATAGAGCAGTGGTCTCCGAAGCCGCAAATCCCGGTTCGAATCCGGGCGGGAGCAATTTTATTGGAGACAAAAGAGTTGTGAATATTATGAGCAATGAGACGATTTCTGTTTTATGTATTTTTGATAGGTGTTCTGTTATTAAAACTCGAAGGAGAGCGTGTTTTTACCAGTATTGACGGACGTACACTGGAGGCGAATATCGTCGAGGCAACGGAGACGACCGTGACGGTTCAGCGAAGCGTAGATGGACGCATATTTACACTGAATATTAATCAACTGATTCCGGCAGATGCTGTGTATATCCAGGCATGGTCTA
>JBNKZP010000177.1:0-560 GCA_050301675.1 Puniceicoccaceae bacterium | reverse complement strand
GATTTGGATGTGTATTTGATCGGTGCCAGTGGAACTAGAATAGAGCTATTTACTGATGTTGGCGGTAATGGGGATAATTTTGAGAATACCATTCTCGATAACGAAGCAGCCTCTAGCATCACCTCAGCCGCTGCACCTTTTGCCGGAATCTATCGCCCCGAAGGTGATTTGAGCCAGTTATATGGAGAAGGTCTTCTGGGCACCTGGACCTTGGAAATTACTGACGATGGCAACGGACAGACAGGCACGTTAAACAGTTGGTCTTTGACTGTAATATAAGTGTGACGTTTTCTTTTGAAGTGTATTCGTGTCTATTCGTGGTTTCAACTGCTGAATTTAGGATGATCGATTTTTGAGAATAATACACTGTCTAATTGGTGCTTTGCTTCAAGTTTTTTCGGATTATATACGATTCTGCCTTACGTTTTTTACTTCAGGCAAGGTAAAAGGACGCTAGCTGCATTCCGGCATGACTTGAAAAGCGAAGACGGATAAGACCTTGTCAGTTAATGGATTATGACAATTTTCAGACAAACTTACTTGTGAGCAGATACTTGTTA
>JBNKZP010000176.1:0-580 GCA_050301675.1 Puniceicoccaceae bacterium | reverse complement strand
TATCGTTCACGTAATCGCAAAAGCTAAAATCTAAATCACTAAATTTAATCTTCAAAACCGCCTTTCATTGAAAGGCGGTTTTTTTGTGTATGGAAGCAGAGCATTACTATCCCCGATAAGCATGACATTGTGTCGGTGACCGCTTTGAAATCTGCCATAACCGAAATTGAGAATTAGGAATTAGCTTTTGATTATCGGGCGCCCGGGATCGCCAATCTCGGCATTGGCAGCTTCGGAGTGAGTTTCCGTACGATCTCCCGCCACGACCTGTCCGACGCAATGCCAGACAGGAGTCTGGCGCTCCCGGGGCCAATGCCCCGAATAAGATCAGTAGACTTAGGTTCTGCTTTTTAAATCCACAGATTTCTGATTTACACTGATTTTATTGTATGCCATTTTGGCGTTGCGTCTGATCCGCGCAAATCCGCGCTCATCCGTGGCTAAGGAATATCGAAATACAGAAATCTGTGGATAGGCTAAAATCTTTTCAAAAAACAAGAAATGAGATCACAGCCATCCCATAGAAAATCAACCACGAAGAGCACAGAGTACACGAAGGTATCTCATAATGAATTACTTA
>JBNKZP010000175.1:0-619 GCA_050301675.1 Puniceicoccaceae bacterium | reverse complement strand
GGTAGGCTCCATGTTGTGGTTCGCATTTCATTTTTTCTTTTTCTGCAATACATAAATATTCATTGATAACAGAACTGCTATCAGTAGAGAGATTGTTAGTTGCGGGCTTAATCTGGTTGAAATGAACACTGCAGTTGGTCCATCTGCTCCACCCAATGTCATAATTGGTTCTTCGGATATTTCTGTAATATTTCCGAAAATCACCATGGCTATCGACGCAACGAAATATACAAGAACCGACCAGTTTAGGATAAGTACCAGTTTCTTCATATTTTAGTCTGCGAACGTTACGAGTGACCCGCTTGGGATTTGACGTTGACCGGATCGGCGGGCGTTGTCCAAGTAGGGTCTACTCGCTGGTTAGATTTTTTTTGTTTTTCATTGCCTGAATACAGATTGATATTGTGATTAAGGAAACAATTATAAGAACAGTATCTCTAAACATCCTCATTCCTTGAATATGACCAAATACTGCATAGTCATATTCCCCAACGACTTCTAGTCTGGGGTTCGCTTTTGCTAATACGGAGTCTGCATTTTCAACAGTCACAATAATATGTGTGTCCTCAAAACTGTATCTTTCGATACCGCACAAGCCATAGCTTCGGGTAGAACCTCC
>JBNKZP010000174.1:0-641 GCA_050301675.1 Puniceicoccaceae bacterium | reverse complement strand
GTTCGCAGGGTCTGACCATAAATTTGATAGCTAAGGAATCATAGAATCAAAATACATATAAGCCAATTCACTTTTTTCTCCTTATTAAGATTTCAAGCCCTGCTTGAAATCTCTGGTTTGTTTTTTCGACTCTTTTTACCCCCTTCAAGCCCGCGGCAAAAGTACGGTCAAATCGGGGTCAAATGGCATGGATGCCATTTGAGGGACAGCCGCGTCGGGAACGCGTCTGGCCCGACCGCGATTTGGCTGTGCTTTTGACGACAAAAATGTCAGGAACATTTTTGAACGCACACAGTGCGGCCCGAAGGGTGGAGGGCAGGAAGCCCGGAATAATCAAGGGCTTGTGCGGGGCGGCTTTGTAACTCCGGGCATCCATGCCCTCCGCCCTTCGGGCCAGCAGAGCTGTTCAAAATTAATCCTGTAAATTTTTTGGTAGCTTTCTTTTCGCGAAAAAAGAAAGCCACTCGCACACGTACTCGTCAGATACTACGGCGCCAGGAAAGCTAAGGGGTGTGAAACCATAATCCGGTCCGTACTTATTAAATAGCCTATACAGGCTTATTAGTCTTCCTGATCAAATTCATTCTGGATTCTTTTTGACTGATGACGAATATCCCTGATGATGTCCTTTAGCTGGTCTA
>JBNKZP010000173.1:0-710 GCA_050301675.1 Puniceicoccaceae bacterium | reverse complement strand
GCAGACCATCCAAGAACTTCCCGACACAGCCTCCTGGGAGGAAATAGAAGAAAGAATTCACTTTTTGGCGGCAATCGAGCGTGGTCGTGAAGAAATTAGATCCGGTAAAATAATTCCTCACGAAAAAGTAAAAGAAAATTTGAAAGCATGGGTTACCAGATAGTTTGGACAGAATCTGCAAACAATGACCTAAAGCAGATAGTTTCTTTTATAGCTGTAGATAACTCTGATGCCGCAGAAAATTTTGGACTTTCTATTGTTGATCAGGTTGAAGCCTTATCTATGCATTCTCGACTCGGACGCATCGTCCCTGAAGAGCAAATCGAAGAAATCAGAGAACTGATTCTTTCTCCATATCGGATCGTTTATGAAATCTATGAAAAAGAAAAGGTAATATACATAGTCAGAGTCTGGCATTCTGCTCGAGGAAGGCCTCAAATCTACTAAGTCGAACAAGTCGGTGGTATTCAACTCCAGAAGCTGCGCTTCTTCCGTGATACACCTCTAACGTTCGATAAAAATAAGCACTTAAAGAATACTAATGCTTTGCTAAGTTTTTTACCATGACCATAGATGAAGTAAAAAACGAGCTATCGAAAAATTCATTGATTACCTGTCTGATAATCCATTTGAAACAGGTGATTTTTCAGAATCTGACGACACAGGTAGGCAGATTTATTGCAAAGTCATTAAAGACTATGCGATCACCT
>JBNKZP010000172.1:0-723 GCA_050301675.1 Puniceicoccaceae bacterium | reverse complement strand
CAAATTTTGAAATTTGAAATGGTGACCTTCCTGATGTCCAAATTTCTCCAAATTTTGCAGGTCGATTGTTTGAAAGATAAGTAAGAACTCTACATTTTGGACCAACTTCAAAATCCCAAAGGATTGCAAGTTATAAATTTTGAGATAAATTCAAATTTGAATCTTCCTTGAATTTTAAAGGGGTTCAAACATTTCTGGAAAAATCTGATAATTTCGTAAAAATTCTATCTTCACATGATATACTTGAATATAATTTTAGATTGACTCACTTGTATTCAAATATTAGAAGTTTCTTTACAAGTGGTAAAAATGACTTAGTGAAATTCATACTCAAAATAGCTGGCCACTTAGGGATGTTGGGACCTCTAACACGAATTCACCATTGATCCAAAATTGGTAAATAGTGTTCCAAACTGAGCTATAGATTTTGCCCTCTCATGTTGACATGCATACACCATCTTCCAAAATCGAAGAAGATATGCAATTTCCAAAAGTGCTACCCGTTAAGCAATTTTCTGAAAAAACTGCTGTCTGAAAAGTGGATTGTATAGCTCTGTTTGGACCCTTAAAAAAATACTTTCTGAGCTCAAGAATTTTTGCAGATTTGGAAACTTGTAGAACAGCTTGTGAGAAACACTCTCTTTTGGGAGTGTGATCTAATTCGATTCCAATAAATTCAAAAACAAGCTAACTGAGCTTAATGGTCCACACTATACGAACTTG
>JBNKZP010000171.1:0-748 GCA_050301675.1 Puniceicoccaceae bacterium | reverse complement strand
CATGCTGGCAGAGTCGGATTTGCATATCTGTTCGCAGATTTATCTGCCGATTATGCATTGCCTGATCTCCAATTCCCCGCTTACCGAGATCAAAGAAGTGCGATCCAAAGATCAGGCTCTGGGCCAATGTCGCGAGTGGTTGCATAAGCATTTAAACGGAATTCCTTTGATCGACGTTGCCAGCACTGCCGAAGCAGTTCGCTACGCAAAAACAAATGATGGCGCAGCTGCGGTTGCTGGCGAACTCTCAGCTTTACATTACGGCGTCAGAATACAGGCGCGCGATATTCAGGATCGAGACGACAATGTGACGCGTTTTCTTGTTATCGGCAAGACCCATGCAACTCCACTGGGTAAAGGACGCGACAAGACCAGTCTGGTGATTTCGCTGCAGGATGAGTGTGGCGCTTTAGAGCGGGCACTTCATGCATTTTCTTCACGCAGGATCAACCTGAGTAAAATTGAGTCGCGCCCCAGTCGTAAAAAAGCCTGGGATTATGTCTTCTTCATTGATCTGGTTGGACACTATCAGGATGAGCCCGTACAAGCCGCACTTAACGAACTCAAAGAACACTGCTCGTTTGTAAAATGGCTTGGAAGCTATCCGAATGAAGATTAGCTCAGATCAACTTAAACCGATTCTGGAAAGGGTTGAAATTATTCTGTCGAAATCCAAATCGTTATCGAAATCGATTGATAATTTTATCTGGCTCGATTTCGACTTAGATTTCGATGACGATTTCGATTC
>JBNKZP010000170.1:0-783 GCA_050301675.1 Puniceicoccaceae bacterium | reverse complement strand
GTCCAGTCTACTCTAGGCTTGCATCCTACGGTCAACACGGCTCTAATTACCACTTCTGTCACACCCAGTTTTTAGGCCAAAACTGAATGCATTCCTTTATGTGTGCCAGGATCAAGTTTCACACATAAAGCGACAAATAATGGAATAAACAGCATAACCAGTGTTTATTACATCGAGTCTTAATATAAAACTTATTACAAGACCAAGAGGTCTAAGCAGTAGAATATAGCACCACACCACAGGCAGATGACCGAGGGCCCGCACACCTAGAAGAAGTCTTCATCAAAAAACTCTTCATCTTTTGAGCAGCAGAGCATAGCAATACACAGGAAATATGGCAAGTGTGAGTACATAAAGTACTCAGCAAGTGTAGGAAATAAATGACATGCAAGCTTATAGCAAGAAAAGCTTAACCAACTGGTTTATTTTTTTTGCAGAGAAAACACCTAGACCTAGACAATATCTAAGCATGACCACGCACCTGGATTACCCACGGTAATCAAGGGCCTCAAGCTCACAGGAGTCTCACCTGTAGCCACAAAACGATCAACGCTCACAGGCATCCCACCTGTAGCCAATCGTGCACCCAGGCTTCACACCCGCTGCACACCATAACCAGATCGACTAGACACAACCCAAACCAGCGATCCCAAACAGAAATCCCCAACTAATCGTGTGAAAGGTCCATGTCGCTCATGACCGTGAGCACGGCTATCATGACAGTTTACACTCTGCAGAGGTTGCACAACTTTACCCACAGGTTGGTGATTCCATCACCCGTCA
>JBNKZP010000169.1:0-806 GCA_050301675.1 Puniceicoccaceae bacterium | reverse complement strand
AAGCACTGGAAGCGCTTGGTTTCCATGGGCTGATTCGCGTCGGTTACAGAGCCTCCAACGCTGCGCTAGTCTCGGCACAGAAACCGCCGCACTCGTAAAGGGGCAAACAATCCCGCTGGACGGGATCAATTGCCTTGATGATTTAGTCACTGACGTATGACGAGGTGAAGAGAATGCTGGCCGATCAGCAGTATGACAGTTTGGATCATCGTATTCTGAAGGGCTACGATTTGGAGGACTTGGATGAGAAGAGTCTGGCCGCTTTTAGGCAGTCGGTAGCCATCCGGAGCCCGGAAACTAATTTTGATTCGCTTTCGAATTCCGAATTTTTGAAGCAAATTGGCGGCTGGAAAAGAGACCGTGAGTCGGGTGATGAAGGCCTTACCGTGGCGGGGTTATTGATGTTTGGTCGCTACCAGTCGATTCGTGATGAGTTTCCGCATTATTTCGTGGATTATCAGGAAATGGAAGCTTCTGAGTCTTCACCGCGTTATTTGGATCGGATCTGTCCCGATGGCACTTGGTCGGGAAATCTCTATGATTTCTACCGAAAAGTATATCCCAAGTTGGTCAGTGACTTGAAGGTAAGTTTCAAACTCAAGAAGGGAGTGCGTGAAGGTGACAGCCCTGCGCACGTGGCGATCCGTGAGGCTTTCGTGAATGCTCTTGTGCATGGTGATTACTCGGTGCCGACGTCTGTTCTTGTTGTTAAGCGTCCTGATTTGTTCGGGTTTAAGAATCCTGGGTTAATGCGTGTCCCCCTTGAGTTGGCCTTGCGAGGCGGTGAATCCGACAGCCGAGATCGG
>JBNKZP010000168.1:0-828 GCA_050301675.1 Puniceicoccaceae bacterium | reverse complement strand
TGTTGCGCTTTATCTCTTGGATCTTCTCATCTTCCAGTTGGCCTCTCCAAATCTCTTGATGTAAGCTTAAACCCACTTCCATCTCCATGGCTTCGTTATTTGCAATGATCCTAAGGTTGAGCTTGTCAAACTCCTCACGTAACTCAAATGGCATGCTAACCACCACTAACTAATTCACATGAGACATTTGACTTAAAGCATCAGCCACCACATTAGCCTTCCCAGGGTGGTAGTTGATCCCAAGATCATAGTCCTTGATCAGCTCCAACCATCTTCTTTGCCTAAGGTTCAGGTTCCACTGTGTGAAAATGTACTTCAAACTCTTATGATCCATATATAGCTCACACCTCTTTCCCATAAGATAGTACCTCCAAATCTTGAGAGCGTGAACTACAATAGCTAACTCCAAATCATGGGTTGGATAGTGTGCTTCATGCTTTCTCAAATGTTATGAAGCATACGCTACCACGTGACAATCTTTCATGAGTACACATCCTAGTCCTTGACCAGATGCATCACAATAGATAGAAAATGACTTCTCCATACCAGGCATTACTAATATTGGAGCGGTCGTCAGTCGCTTCTTCAACTCCTGGAAACTAGCTTCGCAAGCAGACGTCCACTCGAACTTCTTATCCTTCTCGAGCAACTTGGTTATGGGCATGCTTATCTTTGAAAATCCTTTGATAAATCTTTGATAATATCTAACAAATCCAAGAAAACTCCGAATATTACCGACACTTATAGGCGCATTCCAACTTAATACATCTTGAACCTTGCTTGGATCCACAGATATACCTCCCTTCGAAATGATGTGTCCCAAGAAAG
>JBNKZP010000167.1:0-843 GCA_050301675.1 Puniceicoccaceae bacterium | reverse complement strand
ACCACTGATCGCCTAGAGTGGCAGAGCCGCAACTAAAAGCAGAAAGCCTGAAAGCTAGGGAAACGCTATATCTCACACGAAGCCGCGAAGAGCGTGAAGTTTTTTCATTTAACAGCATAAAACCTGGTTCTTCGAACATGTCGGTTTGCAGTGACAATGAGTTTTTCTTTAGCCACGGATAACGCTGATTTGCGCGGATGGTTAAGAATGATTATAAACAAATGCGTGTCAGAGAATCTGCGTTTAATCCGTAGATCCGTGGCTAAGGAATATCGAAATACAGAAATCTGTGGATAGGCTAAAATCTTTTCAAAAAAACAAGAAATGAGCCGATAGTATTACGGATTTACATGGGGTGGCAAAGCCGCAACCAAAACCTGAAAGCTAGGGGAACGCTATATCTCACGCGAAGCCGCGAAGAGCGCGAAGTTTTGCGATTTACTTGCGGTAACGAGTGTTTGGTGATCGTTCAAATTTAGGAACTAGAGGTTAATGTAAAAGCAGTTCTTTTATTTGATGTTCAATGTTGGTCGCGGCTTTTGTTGCCCTGTGTAAATCGGTGTTTATTCGTGGTTTCTAGGGCGTGTCGTCACGAAATTCCTTGAATTATAAGTGTGCTGTCCTATAACGATAAGGATATGGAACAACAGATACTAGCACATCGTCGCCATGATATTTCAGATCATGTTTGGGAACTTCTTGAGCCATTGCTTCCGGGGCGCCCGGGCTCTTGGGGTGGAATCGCCCGAGACAATCGCCTGTTTATTAACGCTGTCTTTTGGATATTGCGTACTGGTGCCCCATGGCGAGACCTACCACCGGACTACGGAGACTGGAAAAATA
>JBNKZP010000166.1:0-983 GCA_050301675.1 Puniceicoccaceae bacterium | reverse complement strand
TTTTTCTCCGGTTACACTGCAATAATCCTCGGCGGACATTCTCCATGGGATGGCTCCGAATTTTTCGAAGACAAATCGGGCGATACGAATTCCGGGCCAGTCAAAGTCGCCGTGGTAGTGAAGCCGAATGTTGGCGAGGGAGAGTTGACTCAGCAGTGTTTTTGCGGATGTGGTCAGGTTTCCCGAAACGCAGATTAAAGGTTGGCAGCGCTTGCCATGGATTTCGACTGCGGTGCTGACGATAGCTGGATTTTCACAGATATATACCTGGTCGAAGAGGCAATCGTCCTGCGATTTTATAGGGTAGTGCATCAATTGCCGGGTAGTCAGGTAGAAAGGCTCTGCGGATTGATAGCTGTTTTCAGTGATGACCGACAGTGGGTGGGATGGGGTTAAACGGAAGTTATGTAGCAGGATCGGCTGGCTCAAGGCATCACACAGGATTCCGTTTGCAGCCCAAACGGCACGCCTTTCTTCGGGTGTCTGCCATTTTTTCAAATCTCTGAGTTTTGCCAGTACCGGCATCAGCAGACCTGCCAGCGGCGCTCCGTAGTCGAGCGCGTGGCTGTCCCCGGTGATTTCAGATGCGACTGCAGGCAGTGGTTTATTTGTTTCGGGTAATTTTTGCAGCAGGGTGATAGCCTGTTTGAGCAGTAATCGGGCAGTTAAAATTTCCGAGTTGGAAAGTCGCTTCAGCAGTCCACTGGTCCGGAGGTGTGTTAGCCAATCGGACTTTACGGTCTCACCTTCAACTTCGGCGTGTGCGTCCTCGAACAGCTGGTGCCATTGTTTCCGAATGTATTCTTTTTGTTCGCGGCGATTCTGCAGTTTTCCTTCGAGCAGGAATACTGCTTGCTCCAGGTCTTCAGCGAGTTCGGCTTCTTTGAGAACCCCTTCCAGGGAGGCGAGTTTCAGGTTTAATTGCCTGCGGCTCCGAGAGGATCTTCCGAGCAGGTTTGCGAATGCTGTTGTCTGCCCGGGGG
>JBNKZP010000165.1:0-1055 GCA_050301675.1 Puniceicoccaceae bacterium | reverse complement strand
CGAATCTGATATTGCTACCGCCGAAGACGAAGAAGAGGCTGAAGAAGACGAAGATGCAGCTGTCATCCGATTCGTAAATGAAGTCGTGCAAAAAGCAGTTAGCGACCGCGCAACCGACATTCACTTCGAGCCACACCGTGATGCATTGCAAATTCGTTATCGCATCGATGGAGAACTTGTTCCCGTGCGCGTGCCAGACAATTTGATTCGCTTTCAAGGCGCAATCATCTCGCGCCTGAAAATCATGGCGAAGCTAAACATTTCGGAGAAGCGTCGGCCACAGGACGGACGTATTGCTTTTGGCACAGGCGATACCGAGCTCGATATTCGTATTTCTACATTTCCGACAATGTATGGTGAAAGTGTCAGTTTGCGCCTGCTCAATCAGAAGTCGAAGCCACTCTCAATGCGCGAACTCGGACTACAAAAAGATGAAGAAGAAAAAGTAATCCGAACACTTGCTGCACCACATGGCATCATTCTAGTCACAGGACCTACCGGATCAGGAAAGTCGACCTCTCTTACAGCGTTTATCCGCCTAATAAATCGACCTGAACGACGTATTATCACGGTCGAAGATCCAGTCGAATATGAAGTTCCGGGCGTCAACCAGACACAGGTACATGCCGACATCGGACTGACCTTTGCACATTCGCTACGCGCAGTATTACGCCAGGATCCGGATGTGATAATGGTCGGCGAAATTCGCGATCGTGAAACTGCAGATATTGCAATCCGCGCTTCACTTACCGGCCACCTGGTGCTCAGCACTTTGCATACCAATGATGCTCCGGGAGCGCTGACCCGTCTGACTGATATGGATATTGAGCCTTTCCTTATCGCTTCTTCTGTCGAGATGATTATCGCGCAACGTCTTGTGCGACGCCTTTGTCCGAATTGCGCCCAACCGGCAAACTATGAGTCACACCATATCGAAAGTTGCCTCGCTGCAATGCACATTGATCCGAGTGAAGCACAGTTTAAGCATTTGGTTAAAAAGGATGTTGGTTGCGAACGCTGCCGTAAGTTGGGCTTTCGCGGGCGTGTTGCTATTT
>JBNKZP010000164.1:0-1100 GCA_050301675.1 Puniceicoccaceae bacterium | reverse complement strand
CGTAATGCTCTGCCTGTAACAGGCTCCCTTGCAGCAATCTGCTCAATCAGAGATAATGTTTGTTCCGGATCAAGTTCGATTGTAGCTTGATGCAGTTGCTGAATGAGCTCTGATGGTAATGCTTTCAACTGTTCAGGCTGTAATTTAAGTTCAGGTTCCACAGATGGTTCCACAGGCTTCTCTTCATAAACAAATCGCAATTTCAGATGTCTTGAGAGCACATCGAATATTTCCGCATTGCGATAAGGTTTTCGAACAAAGTCATCGCAACCAGCCTGCATTATTTTTATTCTATCCTCTTCCAGCGCATGTGCAGTAATAGCGATTACTTTAGTATGTGGACCCGCTTCAGTTTTCTTTATCCGATGCGTCGCTTCCAGCCCATCCATTACAGGCATACGTATATCCATCCAGATCAGATCTGGATGCCACTGTTCAAATAGCTCAACAGCCTCTTTTCCATTAGTCGTCTCCCTTATGTCAAAATCAAACGGCTCAAGTATCTTGTGAAGCAAAATGCGGTTTTCAAGTTGATCTTCTGCAATAAGTAACCGATACCGAGGCTGCCCCTTCTCCAGACCGATAGCTCGCCCACGCTCCGGTACTGCAGAGATTTCCTCTAAAGGCAATTCTTTTACCGGTATTTCAAAAAAGAAGACAGATCCTGTACCTTTCTCACTGATAATATCTATTTTCCCGCCCATCAAGTCAACATATTGCCTGCATATCGTAAGTCCCAATCCGGTCCCTGTTTCAATTGTTACACGTCCTTTCAATTGTACAAAGGGCTTAAAAATCAGCATTTTCTCATCTTCACTGATACCCGGGCCTGTATCTTCGACTTCAAATCTCAACCATACGTTCTCAGCGGACTCCCTTTTCGCAAGTATAGCCCTAAGTACCACCCCACCCTTTTTTGTATACTTGATTGCATTACCGATAAGATTGATTAAAACCTGTCGTAACTTTCCCCCGTCTACTTCGATACGCCGGTGGAGCTGCGGAGACTGTTCCACAATAAAGCTCAATCCCCGCTCCTCAGCATTAACAAACAAAAGCGACTTCATCTCCTGTATCAATTGGTATAAATCTATTGGAGT
>JBNKZP010000163.1:0-1178 GCA_050301675.1 Puniceicoccaceae bacterium | reverse complement strand
AATCAAAATAATAAAACAAAGCGGGAGGCTATTCTGGAAGTAGCTTCTCGATTATTTTACGAGCAGGGTTACAACCAGACCGGCATTCAGCAAATTTTAAATGAAGCCGGTGCAGCGAAGGGTACTTTTTATACTTTTTTTAAATCAAAGGAAATGCTGGGAGTTGCCTGGTTGAAGAATCGTCATTTTACCTGGAATCAATGGCTAAAAGATGCGATTGATTCGGAATCAACTGCCGGAGCAAAAATACTTGCTGCTTTTGATTTTCTGGGCGATTGGATGAGCGATTGCGATTATCGCGGTTGCGCGTTTTTTGAATACTTTAAGTGAAACACCAGAACCGGACAGTCCGCTACGTCAGCAAATTCTGGAACATAAGAGCGAGCTTCGGGAGCTATTTCATATGTTGGTCGCCGAACACCATGCAAGAAAATCAGAACCGGAGCAAAAACACGTGTCTGCAATACTTTTTCTACTTTTCGAGGGAACCATCGTTGAGTTGCAGAATTTTAGAGAACTCTGGCCTTTGGAAGCAGCAAAGAAACAAGCACAGGCTCTGCTATATTAACAAATTTTTATGACAGTCATCCCATAGAAATTTAACCACAAAATACTCAGAAAACACAGAAACTTATTTTAATCAGAGACTTTAAGAGTTGTAATTCTATAGGATGGTGAAGCGTAGGTAATCACAAAAATTCAAAAAAATAAACTTTTATTCTGTTTTAAGTAATTGATCAACAAGGTTTTATCTGTGCATTTTGTGTATTCTGTGGTTAATTATTTACATAGAATCCTGTGGTCCGGTCTGCTTCGCATCCGGTCTTGTCGCTTAGCTCGGAACACCAATTTGGCGGTATATAAAATTAGTGTAAATTAGTGTAGATTAGTGGGCTACACGGCAAAACCTAACCCATGTTTAACATTTTGTAGACAAAAAAGGCTTTTTTTAGCCCAAATTTAATGAAAAACGTAGATGCATTTGTTGAAAATCAACGACTTATGAATTACTAAGATTCGTGTAGTGCCATTTTCTCTGGCGCAGGTCTTGACGACTGTCTTTTGCCACTATAAATTCATTTTGTTGTGCAAAATTTACACTAGGGCGTGTCGTCACGAAATTCCGAGCCACAATGCAAGGCAGCGAATCTGTACAATTGCTAGAAAAGACGATGACC
>JBNKZP010000162.1:0-1772 GCA_050301675.1 Puniceicoccaceae bacterium | reverse complement strand
TGGTTTCCCATCGTTTGGCAATCGTCGGTGGTTCGGGGACAGTTCCATGTTTCAGATAATGTTTGATATCACGAAAAATCCACGGATAGCCAAGAGCGGCGCGGCCGATCATGAGGCCTGCGCACTGTGTATTTTCGCGAATACGAATGACATCGTGAGCGCTGCGTATATTCCCGTTGCCAATCACTGGGATGCTAAGTGTTTCGGCAACTTCTGCGATGAGTTCCCAGTTGGCCTCCCCACTATAGCCCTGCACTTTGGTGCGTCCGTGAATGGTCAATGCCTGGGCGCCTTCATTTTCAACAATGCGCCCGACTTCGTGAGCAACCAATGAATGATCGTCCCATCCGGTACGAATTTTCACCGTTACCGGAGTTTTCGGGACAGCCTGAACAACTGCTCGGGTGACGGCGCCCAGTTTTGCCGGATTTCGCAGCATTGAAGAGCCTGCATCCATGCAAATTACACGATCGGCCGGACAGCCGAAATTGAGATCGATAAAGTCCGGTTGCAGACGATCGACAAGAAGTTGTGCGGCATCTGCCATTGAAACAGGATTTGAGCCAAAGATCTGCACACCCATCGGACGTTGCTCTTCGGTAAAATCTACGGTTTCCCAGAGCTTGGGATCTTCTCTGTTGAGAGCATCTGCCTGGGCAAATTCAGTGACCATGACGTCAGCTCCCTGTTCTTTGCAGAATTGACGGAAGACAACATCGGTCACTCGAGCCATCGGAGCCAGATAGAGTGGAAATGTGTCTTGTTCGAACCAGGGTAGCATAAGAAAATTTAAGGCTAAATTTGGAGTCGACGAAACATTAGACTATCTTTTGCTTTCACAGGATTTGATTAAAGTATGGACAAAGATTTATTTTATCTCAGACTAAGATTTTTATTAATTAAATATAACTATGAAAAAATACTTATTAATCCCTATGCTCTTTATCGCTGCACTTGCAACTGCAAACGCCAATTGCGGTAGTTGTGGCGGTGATGCTGAAAAAAAATGCGAAGAAAAATGTGATAAAGAGTGCAAAAAAGAGGGCAAAAAGAAGTGCTGTGATGGAAAAGGCAAATCTTGTTGCGCTACTGAAGAAGAGCACGAACACGAATAAAAATCTATAGAGCGTAAGTTTTTACTAACGCATCTAAAAATAAAGCCCTGCTAACCTTTTGGTTTTCAGGGCTTTTTTATTTTAAAAATTCGTGCTTGTCGCTTAGTGATGAAAGTTTGTGAATTCAGTTACATTGCCTAGATTTATCGAACGAGTTGCAATAGTGTGTCGGTTGCCGGGATATCTTTGATGATTTGACTGGGTTCGGGACCGACGCCGATATAGCGCAGGTTCGGTAATCTGCTCTGTTGGGCATCACCGTGATTGGCGACTTCTACCAGCGCTTTCAGTTGCCAGGCAACATAGTTTTTTGCTGCATCCGGTAGGTCTTCAAAATTGCGAATGCCAGAAATGTCTTCACTCCATCCGGGCACTGTTTTGTAGACCGGTTTCAAGGTGCGGCGGTAAGCGTCATCTCTGGGTACATGGTAAAGGATTCTGCCTTCAGGATCACTGTAGCTGGTACAAATTTGTAAATCGCCCTGCCAGTCGCCTGAGTGGCTGAGAGCGTCGAGCTTATTGAGCACCAGATCCTGGTAGCCGCCATACCGAAGGGCATCTCCTTTTTCAACGGCATCATACCAGCCGACCATGCGCTGGCGACCGGTTGTTGCACCAAATTCCAGCTTACGAAGCTTTTTGCCCAGAGGATGTTCT
>JBNKZP010000161.1:0-1859 GCA_050301675.1 Puniceicoccaceae bacterium | reverse complement strand
CTAAGTGACACCAAAACATAGTTACGTAGATTGACGCTGCGGTGCGCAGGACAATCGGGGTGATGGCATTGATGTTGCGCTTACATGGATGTGTCGGTAGGAATTTCCGGCAGATAGTTAGTTTATAGTGTTATGAAATTGCCAATTACTTTGTCAGCGAAGTATTTATTCTATAAATCCTGACCGGCAAGGTCGAACTCTACGGCTGAACTTTCATGGTTTGGGCCCGCGAAGCTGCGCGAAGAAACGCGAATATGGATTCGCCATTGTTGTGGCGTAAATATTTTGTAATACTATCGTCTCATTTCTTGTTTTTTGAAAAGATTTTAGCCTATTCACCGATTTCCGTATCCTGATATTCCTTAGCTACGGATATACGAGGATGAAACGCCACAGATTCTCTGACACGCATTTGTTCATAATCATTCTTAACCATCCGTACAAATCAGTGATGGGGTGCAATTTTGATTTGTAGCAAAAACGAATGCTCGAAGTTGGCTGCACAAAAAGAGAATGATTAAATCAGAACTGTATTGACTGCTATTACCGCCTTACTCTTGGTCTTAGTGGTAATCTTTAAATCCGTGGGTATAAAGGTTTTGCCACAAAGAAGCACGAAAATGCGCAAAGACACTTCATTATGATTTTGTGGTAGCATTCAATGAAAGATGTAGAATTGATGCGTTTTAATGAAAGGCGGAATTACTCATGAGTCTCATTCAATTTAACCCGGATTATGCAATAGAATGAGGCGTGTGCTTTACAACTGAAGCACAAGGGCGCGCATAAGTATAGGTAACCGCAGTTCTGATAGGCAGTAAAGTGCGTGCGTCGTCTAAGAGTTTTTCAACCATTGGCTCAACCACATTTCTATGCAAAGCATTAGAAATGTGACTCTGTAACAAAAACTTACGAGCCAGAAACACTTTTTGAAAAACTCGTTTGCATGATCCGGCTTTAAAAAGTACATCTCTGAGTTTTGGTGCATTTTCGTGCCTTTTTGTGGCTATCAGACAGTTAAGCATTCAATGTTCATTTTAGTTCTGGCTTTGCTGAATTCAGATCGAAAATATAATAAAAAGAATAAGACCCGAATGATTTGCTACTTTTAAAAATTACGCCCTTCTAATACTAACAGAATTATACCCGTATTGACAAGTTGAGCATCGAAGGCTTTGCTTTCTAATTTCGTGCATATATTACTGACAGGCATTTTTACTTTGTTGTTTATCTGGAACTCTGTTCTTGGTGGCACAGATACTCTTGTTCTATGCGTTCATGCCGGAGGGGATGCTCATGTGGAGCAAATCAACAAAGATTCGCAGTCAGATCATCATTGTACAGACACCGCCGCTTGCGTCGCAGATTGTACTTCCTGTGCAAACGTTGTGCTGAAGCCAGTGTATCTTGAGCCAATGCGTCTGCTTGAGCCGACTCTTGTAAACTTAACGGCTTTACCGTCGGTTTCCGTATCAGAGAATTTTTTCGGGCCTGATTTCCTTCGTGTTACGCAGGTCTTGATAGCGTATTCGAATAAAGATTCACTTGGGTTGGAGTCTTTGTGTCGATTGATTTGCCGCATTATTGTGCTGCGGCTTTAAACATCCTGATTCGTACGTTGTTACAGCGATTCGCCACGCGAACCCTGCTGTCGTCTTAGTCGCCGACAATAAAATCGGCGCTGCCTTGACTCTTTGAATCAGGATTTTCATGTATGCATTTCACACACTCACACGATATATAGTTATTATTTCATTGGTTCCCATCGGGAGCTTGGCTGCACAAATATCCACCGACTCTCAATCGCCGGAACCTATTTCATTTTCGCAGGCGCTTCAACGAGCGATCGCTGCCGATTC
>JBNKZP010000160.1:0-2096 GCA_050301675.1 Puniceicoccaceae bacterium | reverse complement strand
CCGATCATAAAGACAATACGTGAGGGGCTGGTGGCTAATCGCTTCAAACTTATTTTTGGCATTCTGAACGGAACTTCGAATTATATCCTGACGCGAATGGAACGCGAGGGGCTGAGTTTTGAAGCGACCTTGGGAGATGCACGCAAGCTGGGCTATGTGGAAGCGGACGAATCGCTGGATCTGGACGGGATTGATGCGGCGCATAAGGCGGTTATTCTTGCATATTTGGCACATGGTAAATGGGTGAAGCTCGACCAGATTATTTGTGAGGGGATTCGTGAAATTACCGCAGAGGATATCAAGGTCGCGGGTCAGCTTGGTTATAAAATAAAGCTTCTGGCGGTGATTGCACGTGATTTTGAATCCAATAAATTATCCGTACGATTACACCCCGCCCTGATTGCAAAAAGTGAAGTGGTTGCTGGTGTGGATGAAGTTTATAATGCAGTCAGTGTGACCGGCGATGTGGTTGGAACCACTGTATTAATCGGTCGAGGGGCAGGCCAGGATGCAACTTCCAGTTCTGTGATCAGTGATATCGCCGATGCGGTATTTATGCTACAGAGAGTGCCTAGAGAAGTTGCTACCGGCAGCGAAAGTGCAGTGGTGGATTCATTTGCAGGTGGACTGGAGCTGGCCGCTCCTGAAGAATTAAAGGGCTGTTACTATCTACGGATTCATGTCAAAGATGAGGAAGGTGTGCTGGCGAAAATTTCGAACATATTGGCAGGCCATCACATTAGCTTTGCGACGGTAAACCAGCAGGAATTGTCAGATGGAAGCGCGTTGATTATGATGACAACGCATATTAGTAATGAACGCGCAATTGCTGCGGCGAAGACAGCTTTGAGCAAAGAATCCGTGGTGCTCGATCGACCGGTAAGCTTTCGAATTTTCGATTCAGGTCTGTTGCCTGAAAGAAGTTGATTCTCCGGTAGCTACGCTCCTGTTGGTCATTGACCGATTTACTGAGTTCACTCAGTACGCCCGGACTGTGGATGATCCTAGAAAACACAGTTGAGCCAACGAATCACACAAAATTGGACGGATAGTATTACAGATCCTTTGGCTCTGCTGATTTAACCACGAAGAGCGCGAAGAGCGCGAAGTTTTTTCTTTTAACTGCATAAAACCTAGTTCTTCGCATAGGTCGGTTTGCAGTGACAATGAGTTTTTCTTTAGCCACGGATATACGGGTATGCGCGGATGGTTAAGAATGATTATAAACAAATGCGTGTCAGAGAATCTGTGTTTAATCCGTGATAGAAAATGATGCGGCTCTCTTTTTAGGTCTACAACCTGGTTTTTTCTTCCCTGAGTCCAATGGGAAAATAAGCGATACTGAAGAGTTTGCTTCTATTGTCGGGCGCATCGCGGCCAGTTACGCTCCCGGGGACAGTCTAAATTTCTTTGCGACCGTGAGTCGAGGAAGGCGTCCCAATGTTATTTCCGTAGACAACGATGGTACGGAGATACTCAATGCGGAAATTTTATGGAATTTTGAAGTAGGTGCCAAAGGCTTTTTCGAGCCAGCCAATATTTACTATGATGTTAGTTTGTTCCATTATGACTACAGCGATTTCCAAACGGATGTTCTCGAGTTGGACTCGAATGGTATCTTAGTCAGTGGTGCCCGCGATGTTGGCAATGCAGACGCATGGGGGGTTGAGAGCAGTCTTCATGCGCATCCTTTGTAAGCGCTTTCCTTTTTTGCAAACTATGCATTCATCGATGCGCGTTTTGATAAAAAAGATTCCAGTGGAAATGAACAGGAGCTTTCCGGTAATCGCTTCCGACTGACCCCTAAGCATAGTGTTTCGGCAGGATTGAATCTGCAGGCTGAGAGTCGCCGGGGCATATTTTACATCGCGCCGAACTTCACCTGGCAGAGTCAGTTGTTTTCGAAGACACAAACGTATCAGGCATTGAGCAGGGTAGTTTGGTTTTCTTCTACAATGGCCAGTCTTGTAGTGGTATAGCTGTAACTTTTTCAGCCAAAGGATATGTCAGTTTACCAGGGTAAAGGACGTCCAAGCGATCTAATTCAAGATCTTGCATAGCGATTTTCATTGAAGGAGTTAGCTGCGGAGCATCGG
>JBNKZP010000159.1:0-2548 GCA_050301675.1 Puniceicoccaceae bacterium | reverse complement strand
CCGATGACTTCGTGATGGGCTTTTCGAGCAAGAGCGATGCAGAGAGCTTTCAGGAAAAACTGAAGGAACGCTTTGCCAACTACGGCTTGGAAATCCATC
Organism: Puniceicoccaceae bacterium; assembly: GCA_050301675.1. Classification (GTDB taxonomy): domain Bacteria; phylum Verrucomicrobiota; class Verrucomicrobiia; order Opitutales; family Coraliomargaritaceae; genus Lentimonas. Next base: position 2,449 of record JBNKZP010000159.1, on the reverse strand, counting down.
CAACCAAGACACGTCTGGTGCGGTTCAAACGCCCGAGCAAGTATGCACGCAAAGATGAACCCAAACCGGAGAGTTTCGACTTTCTGGGATTTACCCACTACTGGGGTACCTCACGCAAGGGCAACAACGTAGTGCAACGCAAAACAAGCGCAAAACGCTTCACTCGATCGCTAAAAGCAATCAAGGAGTGGGGCTGGAAGCACCGTCACTTGCCACTGAGGCAACAACAGGAACAGATCAATCGCAAACTAACAGGCCATTATGGCTACTACGGAATAACCGGAAATATCCGAAGTCTAAACCGTCTGCGCTTTGAAGTGCAGAAGAAGTGGCGAAACTGGTTGGGCCGTCGAACTCGCAAGGGACGAATGAACTGGAGTGCTTTCAATGCACTGCTGCGCAACTACCCATTAGTGACACCGAAGATTGTTCATAGCTATAGAACTCTCAGCGAATCCATAATCTGAGGAACCGTGTGCGTTAATCGCGCTCGCACGGGTCTGTAGGAGTGCAGTCGAGTAATCGGCTGCACGACCTAGACCCCTAGCGCTAAGTTGGACTATAGTCTATTTGACAATGTTGAATTTATTGCTTGAATCACTGATCGTATGCACCTTTGCCTGGTGTTAGATAACAAACGCATGTGATCATGATTTTCAGAAGCATAAGCCATACGTTTATTTTGTTTTGTTTGTTTCCATCAACATTTGCTCAGGCTCAGATCCAAACAGATGGCAGTCTGGGGCCGGCGCAAAAACTAAATGGCCCCGACTATATGATTGATGAAAGCTTGGGACAACGTGCCGGTAACAATTTATTTCACAGTTTCAGTGAATTCAATATCGATAAAGGAGAGCGCGCGACTTTCAGAGGAGCCAATGAAATTGCAAATGTCGTCAGCCGCGTGACTGGTGGAAAACTTTCCACGATCGACGGACTGCTCAAATCTGAAATCAAAAATGCGAACTTTTATTTAATTAATTCGGCAGGCGTTCTATTCGGACCGAATGCACGTTTATCAATCGATGGTTCCTTTCATGCATCGACTGCTGATTATGTACGTTTTGGTAATGCGGATCTGTTCTACAGTGAACCGCTGCAGGGAGAAATTTTAAGTACGGCAGCGCCTGCTGCTTTTGGTTTCTTCGGGGCGCCGCAGGGTGATATTACTGTAGCCGGCAGCCAACTCGATTTGCAAGATGGGGCGATCGTTTCACTGGTTGCAGCAAACGTTACAATTAAAGACGAAGCCAGGATCAGCATACCGCAAGGGCAGATCAACTTAGTGGGTGTCAATTCAGCTGGTGAAGCCTTTTTCGACGCTTCCGAAGGTTATCATGATTTGAATGCCAGCGCTTTTACTGAGTTAAATGATGTTAGTGTACTGAACAATAGTAAATTGAATGTAGATGGCGAAGGTGGCGGGCGGATTGTCATCCGTGGAGGACAACTGGTGCTAGAGGAGAGTTGTGTGTCCGCACAGACAGCAGGTGGACAGAACGGGGAAGGCATTGGTATTGCTGCAGATCACTTTCGTTTCAAACGTAGTCAAATCAATACAACTACTACAGGGAGTGGAACTGCGGGGGATATTCTGATAGATGCCAATACTCTTGTCTTGGATGGACTTCACGATTCAGACGGTGTTGGCATATTTGCAAATTCGACAGTTCCTGGTAGTTCAGATGCTACGCAAAATGGAGTGGATTCCGGAAAAGCCGGCACAGTCACCATTACAGCAGATCAAGTTGATATACTGGGTGAGTTTGCCATCGAAACAACTTCAGTATTGCCCGAAAATGTAGGAACGATTGACCTATTGTCATCTGGATTGACGTTCAATGGATTTGATGCGGGCTTTCAGGTAAATTTGGGCAAAGGTGTATTTGTGAGGCTGGCAGGCGGTCGCATTGTTTTAGACGGTAGCTTTAATCCTGATTGGGATGGTGTCGTCTTGGCCGGACCGATTTACTCGATCGAAGCAGATCGGGGAGAAATTGCCGGAAAGAACCTGTTCTACAGTTTCAGGGATTTTCTTGTGGACGATGGTGAAACCGCACTTTTCCGAGAGTCGGAACAAACAGAAAATGTTTCAAATATCATAACACGGGTAACCGGTGATAACATTACGAGCATATACGGCAGGTTAGAATCTGAAATACCCGGTGCCAGTCTGTATTTGATCAATCCCAATGGCGTATTTTTTGGACCGGATTCGACCTTAAGACTGCCAGGTTCCTTTCATCTTGGAACAGCAGATTATCTAACGCTGACAAATGGCGGACGTTTTGATGTGAGCGACCCTGCTCGTAGTGTACTAAACAGCGGCGAGGTGAGCGCTTATGGTTTTACAGACAACGAAATCGGAGAAATCACGATAGAAGGATTTAGCCTTCGATTGAGCGAGAATAGCACATTTTCTTTGATTGGAGGAAACTTATCGCTAACA
>JBNKZP010000158.1:0-2584 GCA_050301675.1 Puniceicoccaceae bacterium | reverse complement strand
CGAAATCGATTTCAATCTAACTGTATTACAATACGCTTACTACAATATAAAATTACGCTTGAGAAGCTCTGTAAATCGTAGATTTTTGTTCGATTAGCTTCCCGATTAGATAAAAGAATACTTTGACAAATCACTACAAATCAATGTAGGCTCATACCTTTAAAAGATTCGTAAGTTATTATGTTAAAGAGTCGAAATACTTTCTTACTTTCTTGTATGAATGTAAAAATGAAGTCGGAGTTAGAAGACGCTGTATCTGATTATAAACACAACGACTTTGCAAAGCGTTCTTCTTTGTACCGGGAGTTCCTTGCTGAGCGTGAAGAAATTCTAAAGCACAAGTGGATTGAATCGGAAAAAGAAGGAAAAGATATTGGCTTCGAACGCGCGCTTCTGGACTGGATACGCAACCACCGGGAAAACTGGCGCAGGTCTCGTGCCGCCAATCGTTAGCAAAAGACTATTCCGAAAGAGTACCTTTAGTTGATGGTAGCGCGTTTTTTAAGCGAAAGTCCTTTGATGTCGCAACATCCAATGCACGCGCAAAGCATTTAAATAAAGACTCGGCGATATGGTGTGGCTCTTCTCCGTATTCGAGTTGCACATGTAAATTGCAAGCCAGATTGTTTGCGAAGGCCTGAAAAAACTCCTTCACCAGAACAATATTAAAGTCACGCACCATTGGAAACTGGTGATCTACTTTATAAACAAGTGCCTGACGATTTGAGAGATCAATAACTACGCGTGCCAAGGACTCATCCATCGGCAGCAAGAAGAATCCATAGCGACGTATGCCTTCTTTTTTCCCAAGACCTTGCTTGAAGGCCTGCCCAAGAACAATGCCAACATCTTCAACAATGTGGTGATAATCGACATCAATGTCCCCGGTAGCCTTTATCTTAAGATCAAATAGACCATGTTTCGCAAATAATGTCAGCATATGATCAAAGAAGGGAATCCCTGTGCTGATCTCAGATACACCCACGCCATCGATATCCAACTCGATTTTGATCTGAGTCTCCTGAGTATTGCGGTTTATTTTTACGATACGACTTTCAGCCATGATTTAACTGTTGTTAGAAAAGTTTCAATTTCAATCTCAGTGCCTATGCTAACTCGGATGAAAGAGCAAGTTAAAGGATGCACCGGGAAGTAACGCACGAGTATTTTTGCATCCTTCAGGTATTCAAAAAGTGATGTAGCTACTTCCGTTCCTGATTGTCCGAGAGCATTTTTAGGCTCGGTAAATAAAAAGTTGGAAGCTGACGGATAGGTAAACCAACCGAGCGCGTCTAACTGTTTACGCAACATCTCACGTGTTTCGATGACTTGTTGGCGTCTTAATTCAAAATAGTCAACATCTTCAAACGCAGCCTGAGCGGCGGCCTGAGCGATGCGGTCAACATTGTAGGCATCCCGTACCCGGTTTAGCATCCCGATGACTGCTTTATGTGCCAGACCAAAACCAACACGCATCCCAGCCAGACTGTAAGATTTTGAAAACGTCCTAACAACAACAAGATTTTCGTATTCTTTAAGCAGACCAACTGCACTTTCACCACCAAAGTCAACATATGCCTCATCCACAACTAAAAGACCATCCATCTGTTGCAAAATTGCCTCAATCTTCGATAGCGGAAATGCAACCCCGGTTGGCGCATTGGGTGAAGTCAAAAAGAAGACGGACGCATTTGCAGCGACGATTGCAGCGACATCTAACTCTATTGATCGTGAGAACGGCACACTTAGAATTTCATGTCCGGACATCCCGGCAACAACTCTATAAAGAGAGTAACTGGGAAGAGTCTCGCCCACGATACCATTGGAGACATAACAGCGAGTTACCAAATCCAGTATATTATCCGAGCCATTACCAATGATCACATTATCCGCATTTAGCCCAAACCGCTCACCAATAACTGTTCGCAGTTTCAGAGAGGTTGGCTCCGGATAACGGCGCAGTCTTTCAACTTCACCGACAATTACTTCAGCAACTTTGGGCGAAGGAGGATAGGGGTTTTCATTCGTATTTAACTTTACCCATCCTTCACCGTGCGGCTGCTCGCCGGGCACATAGGCATGAAGCTTTCGGATATGATCTAAAGCATTCGTATCTGCATTATAGGTTTTTTTCACAATGATTGTTATAAGAAAAAAGACGACTGGGGCAGGTTTTGAAAGAATGCACCCTCTTTCTAATTACAAACAGCACAATCAAGCCACAAATCAAACCAAAATATTTGGATTTTGGAACTGCGGTTATTTGAAACATTGTTGAAGGCAAACTGGTCTTTGCCGCCACCTCCTGATGAATTGTTGCCTGACCAGCAAAGATAGAATAACTTTTTTCTTTTCAACTACACTCAACCATAATTCCTCAAAAATTATAACATGTCTATAAGATTAGATTTAATGCTTCTGGGCCTACTATTCCTTAACTGTCCATCGTTTGCTGCAAACGAAGTTCAGGATCTTATTGATCAGGCCATTTTGAATGGTGACTCTGAAATCACCATTCCTGCCGGAACCTACCGGGTCGACGAAACCTTGCACATTAAAGATGTGAATACTTTTTCCATTTTCG
>JBNKZP010000157.1:0-2608 GCA_050301675.1 Puniceicoccaceae bacterium | reverse complement strand
GCAGTTCATGACTCATATTTGCCAGGAATGTACTCTTTGCCCGGTTGGCTGATTCTGCCTGTTCTTTGGCGATTTGTAACTGTTCGTTCGATTCGGTTAGTTGACTTGTGCGTCTTGCTACTTCACCCTCAAGTTTCTGACTGTACCGCTTGAGACTTCTGACACGATAACGGTAAGCAGTGGTAACAAGACCCACAATCATCAATCCGATTAAACCTCTGAACCACCATGTTCCCCACCAGGGTGGAGTTATGGTAACAGAAAGTGTGGCTTCCCGGTTGCTCCATACCCCATCATTGTTCGAACCACGTATGCGCAAAGTGAACGTTCCGGCTGGCAATCCGGAATAGCGGCCGTTGTGTTTGGTTCCGGCACAGTACCACTGCTTGTCCACTCCCTCCAGAATGTATTGGAATTGATTTTCATCCGGACGGCGGTAACTTAAAGCTGCCATTTGAAACTCGAAAAAATTTATATTCCAATTCAGAGTAATTTCTTTCACCAGTTCAGGCGCCATTCCGATCTTTATAGGACTCCCACCTTGGGTTAGTTTGGTGATAAAAACCGGGGGGTGATAAGGGTTATCGATAATTTGATTGGGGTAGAAATAGGTAACCCCGCCAGTGCCCGCCATCCAGATTTGTCCATCAGGCAAAATCACTGAAGCATACGAACATGACAGGCCGGGAGCTAATCCATCCCGTTTGGTAAAGACCTTGGTTGCGCCCGTTTGGGGATTTAGACGGGTGAGCGTTCCATCAGGAAAGCTACCATTCCATAACAATCCCTGCTTATCTTCTATAGTCGAGCTGACGTAAGCGGCTGGATAATTGTAACCGTATAGACTTTTGAAAGTAGCGAATCCATCACTAACTTGATCGTATCGATTCTGGCCCATCCAAAATCGTCCTTTTGAATCGATCAAACTGGCATTAGTTTCGAAATCTCTTGCAGTAAAATCAGTCTTGTTGAAAAGGTGCTTTCGAATCACCTTTTCGGTATTCAGGTCAAATAAATCAAACCCGATCCCTGGGCTAAGCAGCCAGATCTGATTGCCTTTCATTTGATAGTAAGCTGGCAGGAGGGGATGGGCTCCACTGGTACCACTGAGGGATTCTTTCGGATGTGCCGGATCAGGTGCAAAAATTTCAGCCAGCCCTGTTCGTTTATTGAACTTGAGAAGTCCTTCACCCCAGACTCCTGCATAGAGCAGATCGGGATTCTTCTTGTCGGTCCACACTGGCCAGACTTTAGATTGCGTGCCCGATGGATATCTGTTGACAACAGTTTGAGCTCTCCAGTTGTATTCGACCACCACACCTTTTGCTACCACCCAGATGATATCTTTATGACGCGGTTCAAAGTCAAAATCTTCGATATAGGCTGGAAACCCCCGTGGCTTCTGCGGGTCGGGGAGAATGTGATTGATAATACGTGCTGTTTTTGGGTTTACACGGGCAATACCGGTTGAAACTTCGTTAACCCATATATTACCGTCAGGTCCCAATCGAAGTGGACAGGTAACATCCAAAAATCCCTCTTCTGGGTTCTTGTTTTGAAGGATAGACTTAAATCGTTGAGCACCCGGGTCAATCTTCTGCAGGAATCCCTGTTCATTTACCACTAACCATATTATCCCTGACTTATCCTGAATAATTGTATGGACAATTTTCCCACCAAGGCCCCCCATTTCGGCTTTTTCGTCATTGTAAATGTAATTAGTAACGGTATTGTATCGCTTATTAAAAATAGAAAGACCATCAGCGGTTGTTATCCAGATAAGCTGCGGCATGGTTTGGAAACAAGCCAATCTGTAAATGAAATTATTTGCGATCTTTTGTGTGCCCGGCGAATCGACTTTATAATGAGAAAATTTTTTTATCTTTGGATCCAGACGGTTCAGACCACCCGTTGTAGTGCCAGCCCAAATAATACCGTCAGTATCTTCCACTGTAGCCTGGACATATTTCCCGTACAGCGCCTCAGGGTCATTGACATTGGCTGCATATCGTTCAAGTACACGACCTGACCGGGGATCGAACTTGTGCAGTCCGGTTGCCGTGCCAACCCAGAGGTAACCGTCCTTCGTGGCCAACACTGACCAGACATCGTTATCAAGTAGCGTTGCCGTATCCCCAGCCTTATTCTTATATGCAGTAAATTTTCCACTTTTTTTGTCAAATTTATTTATCCCATTCACAGTGGCTATCCAGATAAAACCATCCCTATCTTCGGCAAAGAGTTGTGTCTTCTGAAAAAACACCAGTGACCCGCCACTCAATGCATTTACATCATTCGGGTTGGGGACAAATTTGAAAATCTTTGCGGACCTGCTGTCGTACGCTGCTACTTCTGATTTTGTAAACATCCAGATCAGCCCTTCGGAATCCTGGAACAGGGCAGAGACTGTTTGGCCGGAATAGATCATTTCTGCGCCATAGCCGTCATATTTGAGAGCACCATTGATTCCTGCCAGCCACAAAAAGCCATCTTTGTCCTGGATAACATTATAGATGTTGCCGTAATCACCAGATACGGTTTCAAAAGCAGACATATTTTTGCTAGCTGCATACATTTCTAACAGTTTCAAATGCAACTCATAACGCTT
>JBNKZP010000156.1:0-2726 GCA_050301675.1 Puniceicoccaceae bacterium | reverse complement strand
ACAACACGGCCATACGCTCGATTTCATCTCCGGTATTTGGCACAGGTATGCGTTCGTTGAAACGAGAAGCGGTTACCCGCCGCGCACTTTCCTGAATCGATGCTATCGGCTTTATCGCAAACCTGCTGGATAAATAACCGATAAACAAACTCAAAAAAAATGTTCCACCGGCAACAAAAACGCTGGCGCTAGTGTAATTATCGAAAAGCGCTTTTGTACTATTTAGAGAAGAAACCACGTGGATATCAAACCCGGCATACTGAACCTCCATCGATCGCAACCATCCAAGCCCTTCACTTTTTACCGTAGTCCGCGGATGACCATGTATCGACTCAGGCAACTCATAAGATCCTAAATTCGCACTTTTATACACAACGTTCCCGTAACCATTGCCTACCTGAAAAAAATATAGAGCTGCATCCAGTTCAGCATGAGTTTTGATCACGGCAAGCAACTCATCTTGTGACGCATTGGTGTCTAAATTATCAATACGAGTCCTGACTTCTTCAAATTCAACTTCATTCAACAGGTCGATCCCCGAAATCAAACTGTGCTCCAGATAGAAACGACCAATCACCAGCAAAACAATCACCGTCAGTAAAACAATGAGCGCATACCACGCAGTTAATCGGGCGGATAGGGATTTCATGGCATCATATAGCCTACCGAGCGGACGGTTTTTATAATCGGCATGTCCTCACCAAAATTAAAGTGTTGTCGCAATCTGCGCACATAAACATCGATCAGATTCGTTTGCATGTCGTAACTTGCTTCCCATATTTTTTCCCCTATCAGCGTTCGTGTCAGCGTGCGACCCTGATTTATGAGAAATAGTTCCAGAAGTGCATATTCCCGATTGGTCAACTCTACCGGAACACCTTTAAAAGTCACCGTGTGAGCCAGCAAATCCATACGAATGCCACGATGTTCCATAATAGTCTTTCGCACCTTGCTCTGGCGGCGAAAAAGTGAACGTACACGTGCAAGCAGTTCTTCAAAACTGAAAGGTTTCGGCAAATAGTCGTCGCCTCCAAGATTCAGGCCCGAAACACGATCTTCCACCGAATCGCGTGCGCTAAGAATGAGTACAGGCTCGTTAAATCCACAACTGCGCCACTCGCGCAGTAATGACAAGCCATCGCCATCCGGTAAGCCAAGATCCAATATTACCAGGTCAAACCCACTTTCACTGATGGCATCATTAGCCTCTTCCATACTTCGCCGCCAGACCACAGTATAAGCGTTTTCCTGCAACCCTTTCTCTACAAACCGGCCAATCTTAAAATCATCTTCTACCAGTAAAACCTTCATTTGTTACACTCATGCTTCGTACTCTGGCAGCTTTCTAAAAGGATCTTCCTTTAGAAATTTCAGTAGTTCTTCTGCTTTCTTTTTAAGATTATTATGCAAGAGCTTCTTTTTGTTGCAGTTACTGCAGTCATGATAATATCAACGTGCGTGATTGCATGCACTCCGTCAACTTCTCTTTTTTGTCCCACCTGGAGAGTATCCAGGAAATGAATACGGAGTCGTAACGGATTTGCCATATCCCCGTTTTATTATACACAGTCCCACTTATGCATACGTAAGCTTACCCCGTAGTTTCAGGAATGGAAATACCATCTTCATCGGCAGTTTTTAGCCACTGAGAACAACGAAGCGCATGAAGATAGCCGATGATATTTCAAAAGTATTTTCTTCGTGTTCTTCGTGCATCTTCGTGGTTAATAAAAGTAGAGCAATGAACATGTAGAGTTCTATTTTTCTTTTGGTTCCGGCTTTGCCGGGTTGGGTTTAAGAATGAAACACCAAAACAACGTGAAAGCCGGACGGGAGTCCGGCGCTCCCGGGCAAATGATTTGCCTATCCTTTCTGTTCTAATTCCCAGCCGTCATTCAGGATCAATGTTTCGGCTTTCTTGAATTTCAGCGTTTGAGTCTTGGTTCCTTTCCGAATCGTGACAATGTCGTTGCGCCCCAGTTTCGGCAATTCGCGTCGAATGGGTTGAAGTTTTGGCAGTTCAACCGATTTTTTGGAGTCAGTCTGATTTGCCTTTTCCTGCGATGCCGCTCTACCCAACGCACCTAGAGGAATATTTTGAGCCGTGCCTGGCCCGGCAACCTGTGCCGTCTCGGACATGCGCGATAGCATGTTCTTGAAGGCTTCCTGGCTTGTCGCTGTACGAAACAAGGAATTACAAATCTCAGTGCGCATGTTTGACATCAACTCTTCGAAGAATCCAAATGCTTCACTTTTATACTCATTCAGGGGGTCTTTTTGTCCATAGCTTCGCAAGTTTACGCTGCGCCTCAATTCTTCCATTTCTGTGAGATGATCCTGCCAACGACGGTCCAGTGAACGAATGATGATGAACCGCTCCATGCCGACCAAATCCTCGGCTGACTCGAATTCTTCACGTTTCTCGTACGCTTCTTTAATTCGGTCAAAGACTAGTTTCTGTTGCGCCTCCACGTCCAAATTGGCAATTTCCTCCGCTTTCAAAGAAATTGGGAAATAGGCGTGCAGCCAGGCCAGAAAGTGATCCATCTGCTCGCTTCCCTTCACTTCTGAAAGCCCGCTCAAGCGTACCTCGAGTTCTTCTTCGATCATTTCAAAGACAATATCGCGCGGTGTATCTAACTGCACGGCATCGTTGCGAATACCATAGATCACTTCGCGCTGTGTGTTGAGAACATCGTCAAATTGTAGCAGTCGTTTGCGAATGG
>JBNKZP010000155.1:0-2727 GCA_050301675.1 Puniceicoccaceae bacterium | reverse complement strand
CACTGTAAACCGACATATGCGAAGAACCAGGTTTTATGCAGTTAAAAGAAAAAACTTCGCGCTCTTCGCGGCTTCGCGTGAGATATAGCGTTTCCCTAGTTTTCAGGTTTTCAGCTTTTGGTTCCGGCTTTGCCGGGTTGGGATTAAGATCAAGAGTAAGACTGTAGCAGTAGACGATGTAGTTATGATGGAGTCACTCTGCGTCTACGGTTGAGGTACTAAAGTCCGAGTTTCTCTAGCTTGGGGCGGATAACCATCTGACAATAGGGCGCTGCCTGATTCTGGCGGTAGTAATTTTGATGATAATTTTCAGCCGGATAAAATTTTGAGGCAGCAGTTATCTCCGTAACAATCGGATCATCGAAGTATTTTTGAGCATTTGCTTTGGATGCTTCAGCGCTCGCCCGCTGCGCTTCATTGTGATAAAAGATTGCAGAGCGATATTGTGTTCCACGATCCGCGCCCTGGCGATTCAGTGTTGTTGGGTCATGTGAGCGCCAAAACCAGTCTAATAAGGTTTCGTATTTGATGATTTCGGGATTGAATGTGATCTGTACTATTTCAGCATGGCCGGTGGTGCCACTAAAAACAGCTTTGTAGGTTGGATTATCTGTGTGTCCGCCCATGTAACCGGATTCGACTTTTTTTACACCATCCAGATTTTCAAAGACAGCTTCAACGCACCAGAAACAGCCGGCGCCAAAGCTGGCAATTTCGAGTGAAGATTCTTGTGACTGATTCATCGTTGATTTTTTTTCAGGGATCGATTCTTGAGCGTAAGAGAAAGTTATTGTTAAGTAACTGATGAAGATAAAGTATACGAGCCGGCGGATGAAGTAGGTTTGTGTTTTGAAAAACATGCAAATAAGAGTCAATTATAGGTTTAGTATTCCATTGAATTTCAGAATGTTTTTGTTTGCGAGTGAGTCGGGCAAAGTTGAATAGGTTTTGATAAGTAAGCCAAACAACTCTAACCCATCTTTAACATTTTGTAGTCAAAAAAGGCTTTTTTGCCTCTTCCCGGATTTCGGTTTTATGGGCTGAGTCTGCTTAAGATTTTGTTATCCTTAGCCGGGGCGTGAGGGGCGACAATGAACTCTCACATTGGTGTATTTAAAGTTTAACAATGGTGCTGGCTGTTGTTTTGTTGTTTATTTTTCACACAATCCACCGCGAATAGTTCGACACACGGAGAACCAACTGAACTTCAGATTTTAGCGAAACCATGTCATTGAGGAACCGGATGCGTTAATTGCGCTCGTCCGGGTTTGCGGGGGCGCGGCCAGGCGACTGGCCGCTCTACCCGGAATTTCGACAGAATACTTTTAAACCTTTTCGGGACTGTCGGACTTAGCCTCCGGACAACTGTTTGATGATCTCGACAATTGGCAAAAACAGAGCAATGACGATGAAACCGACGACCACAGCCAGGAATACGATCATGACTGGTTCAATGATCGAGGTAATGCTATCGACTGCATTATCGACGTCTTCGTCGTAATTGTCTGCAATTCGGCTCAACATCGCTGAGAGTTCACCGGTTTCTTCACCGACGTCCACCATGCTGGTGACCATATCAGGAAAGACGCTTTCGCGACTCATTTGTGTGGAAATTGATTCGCCGTCGCGCACGCAATCATGAATGCGATTGATTGCATTTGCGTAAAAGATGTTGCTGGTAATGTCTTTGGTGATTGTTAATGCCTGCAAGATCGGGACCCCGCTGGAGAGTAGCGTCCCGAATGTACGAGTGATGCGGGCGATGTTAACTTTTCGCACCATAACCCCGACCTTCGGCAGGTTGATTGCCAGCCAGTTGTATGCTCGGGCTCCGACACCAGTGCGTCCAAAAAATTTGAATCCGGCGATTGTCCCAATCACCAGCCCAATGGTCAGCAAAAAATGATCTCCAAGAAACCTGCTGGTACCAACCACCAATCGTGTGGGTGTGGGCAGAGGAGCGCCACCCAGCATATCGTCAAATATGGACTGAAACTTGGGTACAACAATAACCATCAGCAAAAAGACTATCAGGACGGCAACTGTTATAACGACCACCGGGTATGTCATGGCCGATTTCACTTTCTTTTTTGTGCGCTGGGCTTTTTCCATGAATCCTGCCAGACGTGCCAGCACGACATCCAGCACGCCGCCTGCCTCACCGGCGCTGATCATGTTAATATAAAGTCGGTCAAAAATCTTTGGATGTTGCTTCAACCCATCGGAAAATTTGCTTCCGGAGCGTACCTGTTCTGCAACCTGTTCCAGGCAAGCTTTGAAGCGCACATTACGCTCCTGTCGAATCATCACTTCAAGTGATCTGAGCAGAGGAAGGTTTGCCTGAAGTAGTGTAGCCAACTGTCGAGTGAATGTTGCCAGTTCACCCGGCTTGATAACTCTGCCGATCGCGAATCCAGTCGACTTACCTTTTGCGACTAATGCTTTTTTCGACTTTGAAGAGTTGGCCTCCTCTTTCTGCTCAACGTTTGTCGGCATCAGCCCCATTGAACTGACTTTTGTGTGCGCTTCGTCATGACTGGCTGCATCTACAGTGCCAGTCTTCTGTTTGCCTTTGTGATCAATCGCCGTGTATTGGAATTTTGGCATATTGGTGTTTTTTAGGTATATTTAAGTACTTCTTCAATAGTAGAGTTTCCATCGAAGATCGCCCGCAAGCCTGAACTGCGTAAACTGCGCATGCCTTGTTCGAGAGCTTTCTGTTTGATC
>JBNKZP010000154.1:0-2767 GCA_050301675.1 Puniceicoccaceae bacterium | reverse complement strand
TGTCACGACACGGTCGAAAGTTTCTTTGATTGAAAATGTGTTAATGTCTGCGGTGATGACTTTCAGATTTTTGAGTCCAAGCTTTGCTGCTTTTTTCTCAATATAATCACGTTGTAGAGGTGAATTTGATACTGAGACAATCGTCGAGCTAGGATAACGTTCTGCCGCCCAAAGTGAGAAGGAACCCCAACCGCAACCAAGTTCCAGGATGGACATGTTATTGCCGAGCTGTGCGCGTTTTGCGACGAGTTCGAGCGCGGCAATTTCCGCATCGTCCAGAGAGTGCACGTTTTCGGGCCAGTAGCCTGAGCTGTATTTGAGACGACTGCCAAGAGTAATCTCCATAAATTCAGGCGGCAGCGCATAGTGCTGTTCGTTCGCTTTATCCGTATCGATCGCAATGGGCGCTTCCAGAAATTTACTGAGTATTTCTTTTTGATGTTCTTCGCCTCCGGAAGATTCTTTTTTCAGGCGTTTTCTAAGCAGGCGTCTCATTCCGAAACGCATTAACCACTCGGGTAAATACCCTCTTTCCGCTAAATCTACAGCCTTATACATGCTCTTTATTTCCAACTGTAAATGAGTTGTGAATAGTAATTTGTGTCTAGATTCTCTTCTGCAGAAGTTTGACTCCTGTACTCATTTTTAATTCCAATGCGAATCCAAAAATTTTCATCAGTACCTACCGGTATTTTGATGCTGCTATCTTGAGTTGCAGTGTAATTTCTAAAATCTTCAACTGCGGGTGAATAGCTAACTTCGTTTTCAAGATAGAACCAATCTTTGAATTTGTAAGTGTGTGTCAGACCCGGATCTAAAGTAAGCGTTGATTCATTATCGAGTTCATCATCCTCAAACTCTGTAAAACGATAACCTAAACCGCCTCGAAGAATGAGCGTTTGGACGTCATTATTAATCAGACGATAAGAGACACCGTTACTTGTAGTTGAACGTAAATAAATTCCATTGATGGGGTCTTTATCCAAAACACTGCGCACAAACCAACCGACTTTATTTTTACTGAACCATTCATAACTGGATTGGGCAAGAATACGGTCTGCGGTTTTGTTTCCATTTTCTTCGCCTTGCTCATAATTAAAGCCGAAGTAAATTTCATCAAATGGGCCTTTCAAACGCACATTAAAGAGAGCGCCAAAGTTATACCTTTCCACATTTCCAGTTCTACCACTGAGATTGACTGCGAAATCATTTTTCCATTTGCGTCTGCTGCGCTCAATTTCCGGATCAATCTTATCAGGAGTCCAGCCTGCGGCAATCTGAGCAGGACTTATCTCTTTTGTTTCGCCTTCATTTTGTACGCTGAGTGTGTCTGCTCTTTTTGATGTTACAATTCCCGATAGAAGTACTCCATTTTGCAGGCGGAATTCAAGTGGCGATGATGTTTCAAATGAAACAACGTTTTCCTGCTTGAGTTTCAACTTTCCCGCATAAGAGGTCTCTATATTGATGACGCCCTTATCGATTAAAGTTATTTTGCCGTTTAGTATTGAACCATCTTTTGTTTTAACTGTATCGGCGAAGGCTGTGAGTGACAGAGAGAGAACTACAAGAACTGTTGTGAAATACTTAAACCTCATTTAATCAAAATTTCTTTTGCGGAAAGCCCCTGTTTAATCATCGGTAAAACATGCTCGGTATAGGTTACGACAACTTCAAGCAAGTAAGGTCCATCGTAACGAATCATTTCTTGTATTGCTTCCAAAAGATCTTCGCGCTTGACGACACGCTTGCCTGCAACACCAAATCCTTCTGCAATTTTGATAAAGTCCGGGTAGAGTGCGCTTAAGTTATCAGGGCCGCCAATGTTCTCTTTGTCACAGAGAATAGTTTGGCCGCGAACACTTTCATACATCAGATCTTCCCACTGTACAACCATACCCAAATGTTGATTATTCAGGATAATTGTTTTGGCGTGTATTTTTTCGATTACCGAAGTGGCCAGCTCCTGAACGTTCATCAGGAAGCATCCATCACCGTCAATATTGACTACAAGTTTGTCAGGAAAGGCAACTTTTGCGCCGATAGCCGCCGGAAGACCAAAGCCCATGGTGCCAAGTCCGAGCGAACTGATATATGTGCGCGGTTCACGAAACTTAAAAAATTGTGCGGCCCACATCTGATGCTGTCCTACTCCAGTCGTGATAATGGCATCCCCTTTTGTTTCTTTGTAAAGGGTTTCAATGACTTCTTGTTGTGTGAGATATTCACCTTTCTCGTAAGCGAAAGGATATTTTTCCTGCCATTCTTTAATGGTTTTCATCCACTCACTGATGTCAGGTTTGGTAAATGATCCTTCTTTAGACAATTTTATGAGGCGTCCGAGCGCATATTTTACGTCAGAGTGAATCGCAAGTTGAACATGTTTGTTCTTGTTGTGTTCCGAAGCATCAATATCGATATGTACGATCTCGGCATTGGGCGCAAATTTTGAAACCAGCCCTGTAATACGATCATCAAAACGTGCTCCGGCACAGATCAACAGATCGCTGTCACAAACTGCCCAATTGCCTGCAACCGTACCGTGCATCCCAAACCAATACAGTGAAAGTGGATGTTCGGCATCGAATGCTCCGAGCCCCATCAGCGTTGAGGCAACCGGAATACCTGTTATTTCGGCAAATTCACGCAGTTCCTGATGTGCTTCTGCTGAGATGATTCCACCACCTATGTATAGTACGGGACGTTTGGATTTGCCGATGAGTTTCAAAACTTTGTTGAGTTGCTCATCATCTGCACGCGGTTCGGT
>JBNKZP010000153.1:0-2982 GCA_050301675.1 Puniceicoccaceae bacterium | reverse complement strand
AGGCTTTGAAAAGCAGAATTAAAAATATCTTTTTATCTACAGCTTGCCCACTTTTTCTTTTGCTCTTGTGTGGTTGCGAGACCAATACTCGTATGTCCACGCTCGACACGAAAGGTCCTGTTGCAGAAGTTCAACATGAGCTTTTCATGATTACTGTTTGGGTAACTCTGTTTATATTTGTAACAGTTGGTTCAGTTTACCTATTTGCTCTTCTCAAGTTTCGCGAGAAAAAGAGCGACGCTCGTCCACTGCCTTCACAAGGGCATGGTAATCCGTTGATCGAAGTCAGTCTGATTGGAGCCTCCATTCTGCTTCTAGTTATTATTGCAGTGCCGACACTTCGCGCCGTATGGTATACGCACGATATTCCAACCCCCGCGGAAAGTAAGCTTGGCAGTTGGTATAAAGGTGAAGGGTTGAGTAAGGCTGAAGAAGATAACGTTCTTAAAGTTCGAGTTGAGGGCTACCAGTGGTGGTGGGCTTTTAACTATCCGCAACTCGGTGTGACGACTGCGAACGAGATGGTCATTCCAGCAGGCAAAGTTGTTCATCTGGAGTTGCGCTCAAAAGACGTCATTCATTCTTTCTGGCTGCCGCGAATTGCAGGCAAGGTCGATTTGATTCCGGGGCGGGCAAATGAAATGTGGATACAGGCAGGTGATTCCTTTGATGTCTGGAAAGAAAAAAACGGTTTGGAAGGCAATGATCCATCGGTTATTTCTGCTTACAACGAATATCTGCAAAATGAGATCTACGATTATTACTACGGTCAATGTGCAGAATATTGTGGTGATTCTCACGCGCGAATGCTTTTTCGCAGCACAGTTGTCAGTGACGACGATTTTGCCAATTGGGTAAGTGAGATGAAACAGGGTCACAAAGCGCCTGACGCTTCTGGCACACCTGAGGAACTTAGTTGGGATGAATGGTATCGTCTGAATTCCGAAAGTCCTGAAAAACTCACTGGAGATGTCAACGAGGGTTTAAAGTTGTTTATGGGACGCGCTAAATGTGCGACCTGTCATGCTGTACAGGGAAATCCCCGCGCAGTTGGTGTTGCAGGGCCAAACCTGACCAAAGTCGCTTCTCGTCAATCAATTGCTGCCGGCTGGCTGAATCACCGTGCAGAGGATGGTACAATTGATACCCAGCAGCAGTACCATAATTTTTTCAAATGGATCAAAGAAACTGATGTAGTCAAACCTGGTAACTTAATGTGGAAGGCAAACGGTGGTGGTATCGGTGAACTTGATAAGTTACTGACTGACGACGAAATACACAAAATTGCAAGTTACTTACAAACTTTAAAATAAGCAGCATCTATGAGCACAACAATAACAGAAACTTCAACTCCAGCGGTAATCGAAACCCACGAAGAAGTACTCAGACCACAAAAAAGTAATCTCGGTCTGCTGCGTCCGGATCACGGCAAAAATCCAATCATCGATCTGTTGACAACCGTGGATCACAAAAAGATTGGCGTCATGTATGGCGTGATTGCCCTGTTCTTTCTAATAGTTGGTGGCATCGAAGCATTGATTATTCGCGCGCAGCTTGCAGTGCCGGAAAATGATTTGGTCTCAGCCCAGCGTTATAATCAGCTGTTCACCATGCATGGCACAACAATGATTTTTCTGGCTGTCATGCCACTCAATGCCGCATTTTTTAATTTCTTAGTGCCTCTACAAATTGGCGCGCGTGATGTTGCCTTTCCGCGAATCAATAGTTTCAGCCTCTGGACATTTGTAGCCGGGGCGCTTGTTCTAAACTTTAGTTGGCTGATGCAAGCATTTCATGAGCTAGGTTGGCTTAGCTGGCTCTCTGCAACAAGCGCAACCGCGGGAAAAACAGATTTTGCCCCTGCAGTCGGCTGGTTTGGATATGCTCCACACTCGGATGTTCAGTATACGGGCATTGGCACTGAATTCTGGATTTTCGGACTCCAGATTCTTGGTATTTCATCACTGAGCGCTTCGATGAACTTTGTTGCGACCATTATTAATATGCGAGCGCCTGGTATGAAAATGATGCGACTTCCGGTATTTACCTGGATGACACTCGTCGTTTCGCTGTTGATTATATTCGCATTCCCGGCAATTACGATCGCGCTGGGACAGTTGATGTTTGATCGCATGTTTGGTACTAATTTCTTCAGAGTTGCCGAAGGCGGGCAACCAATACTCTGGCAGCATTTGTTCTGGGTCTTCGGACATCCTGAGGTTTACATCCTAGTGCTTCCTGCAATGGGCATTGTTTCCGAAGTTTTGCCTACTTTCTCTAAAAAGCCACTTTTTGGCTATTCAATTGTAGTCTTCTCCGGAGCTGTTATTGGATTTCTGGGCTTTGCTGTTTGGTCGCACCATATGTTTTCTACCGGACTGGGAAAAGTTGCCACTGCTGCTTTCTCACTATTGACGATGGCTATTGCAGTGCCGACCGGAGTAAAAATCTTTAACTGGATTGGTACTTTGTGGGGTGGTCGTGTTCGCTTTGATGCGCCGATGATTTTCAGCCTTGGATTTATCTGGATGTTCATGATGGGGGGATTTTCGGGTATTATGCACTCTGCAGCTCCTGCAGACTCTCAGCAGCAGGACAGTTATTTCGTGATTGCTCACTTTCACTACGTTGCCATCGGCGGCATTCTGCTCGCTTCTGTGAGCGCTATTTATTTCTGGTTGCCCAAGATAATTGGCAAGATGTGGACCAGTAAGCTTAGAAGCACTTGGGTTGCCATCGTCACAACTGTAGGTCTCAATATTACTTTCTTCCCCATGCATTTTCTAGGTCTAATCGGTATGCCACGTCGTACCCATACGTATCTTTCCGGATTTGGTTGGGAAACCTACAATATGGTCTGCACGATAGGTGCATTTATACTCGCTTTTGGTATATTGCTATTTGTGATCGATATTGTTTTGTGTGTAACTAAAGGGAAACCGGCAGGAAACGATCCATGGAATGCTCGCACACTTGAGTGGC
>JBNKZP010000152.1:0-3051 GCA_050301675.1 Puniceicoccaceae bacterium | reverse complement strand
CTGATCCGCTCTTTAACCTCTTCCCAAGTTGATGCAGTTTCGGGGTGTTCAAGGTAATGTTGCCATCGATCTTCAAGGACTTTTCGATGTTCGTCACTCTCAATCACATCATAATCAGAGTAAGTTGTTTCAGCAAAAAGTTCTTCGGCTAACATAAGCTTTTCGCGCATGCTAAGTCTTTTGACGTCAGGTACTTTATCGATAATCATAAGATAAATATGTCGGACTAAAGAATTTTTTCAATTCTTCTTTTGATATATGAACCCTTCTTACTTTTTAGGAAAGGTTTGGAAATATTCTATCGAAATCGATTGATAATTTAGTCTGGCTCGATTTCGACTCGGATTTCGATGACGATTTCGATTCTATCATCTTAAACCTTCTTGGGACTGTCGGTCTTATGCTTTATAGTTAAGCGTTTCTCTGAGTTAATGGGGCAATTAACGAACCTGACAAATGCTTCCGGCAAGGGTGATTTGGCGGAAAAATCATACTGTTTACCGTGCCATAGGTAACTGAAGACTATTTCCGCAGAATGTAACATCATACGTTTCTCACCAATTGATGAGGCAATTTTGCGATTGAAGGCAAAGTCACCGTGCGTTCGGTCGCCAACGATTGGATGTTGATGATATTTGCACTGTATGCGCAGTTGATGAGTACGACCGGTAACGGGCATTAACTTGATCAATGATATGGGAATGGCCTCATTCGACTGATTGATTACCTGATAATATGTCTGGGCCAGGCGACTTGCTCCTGGTTTTGAAACTCTGGCATTTCGGTAGGCGTCTTGTTTTAAAACATCTTTCCAACATCCGCTGGCTGGCGACGGTGTATGCTTCACCAAAGCGTAGTAAGTCTTCTGAACTGCATGCTTGGCAAATAACTGTCGAACTGTCGGGACGATTGTTTCGTTTAGAGAAAGCATCAACACACCGGACGTCGGTGAGTCCAGTCGATTCAATAGCCACGCGCGGTGGACGGCATTATTTGCTTCCCAGACATAAAACTCTTTTTCGTAATTGTAATCAGCAGTCAACAAACAGCGGTTCTTGCAACCTTGCCGATTTGGGTGCGATAGTATTCCTGCTGGCTTCTCCAGGGCAACCAGACCGTGCTGGTTGGAGGCGAGCACCTGAACTCCATTGCCGAGCGGCAGATCATCGGTACGGGTTTGCTGGCTAAAAGTCATTTGAATATCAATGAATAGATACGCAGCATCGGGTCAACGGTATGAAAATGTGACCTCAATCACACGCTCCTGACCGAAGACCTCAATCATTTCCTTGGTCCATGGGCGAAAAGGCGAAAGTTTCGTAAGCGCCGTCTGACAAATTAGAGTAGCGATTTCACTTGCTGTACTGTGCAGGATTTTCACCTCGTCGACCGTACCGTCTGAATGTATGCGAAATTGCACAACTACATTTGCCGATGTATCAATCGGCTGAAAGAAATCGATTTCCTGATACCATCCTGCCTGAACTGCTGCGTAAAATTGCTGCTCGTACTCTCCGAACTGGCTGAAGGTTGCATCTATACCAATCGTTCCGCGCCGGCTGGCTGAACTTTTTGAGCGCATCAATGGGCCGTGCACCAGATCCGGCGGAAGCGTCAGGCGCTTGCGAGGCAGCGGCTTTGCTTCGTCAGCAGCATTACTTGCACGATTTGGCTCCTGATTCGGCTGGTTTTCCGAATCCATGCGATATAACTGAAGCGGTGCATCCACAGTCAAATCTTCTTTGGAAACTTGTTTGTCGGAATCCAGGATTTTCAAACGACTTCCCGGGCCTTCCTCAACTTCCGGTTTTTGCCGAATAAAGTCAGGCGCTGGTAGTGGTAAGTCGGGGCGCGAGGGTGGCGCGACATTCGCATTTGCACTTTGGTTCTCAACGGATTCCTCGGAAAGCGTGTACGTACTAGATTCCAAAGGGATTGATTCCGATGTATCTACAGACCCCTGGACTATTTTTAGGGACGCCTCTTCACCCTTAACTGTTGGTACGTCATCCGGTGAAGTGTCGAGATTCTCATCAGCGGCCTGTTGCGACCGAAACGAATAGCGATCGTTGCGGTCCGGTTCATTCTCAGGCGCTTCCGGATTTACCTCTACATAGCGCGGCTTTTCCGGATCTGGTTGCTCCAGCGTCAGTTCAATGGCCTCGTCTGGTTCCGGGCGGGTGACGGATTGCTTCATAAAAAGCTCATCCGGCAGCAGAAGTAATAGAAAAACATGCAGGATCAGCGTAACCGCCAATGCAATCAGGGAAGCGCGCCACTGACTGCCTTGTCCCCGATCAAATCGATTTATGGAATCATGCGATGTAGAGTTTTGTTTCAAGCTAATGTAGTTTCAACTCGGGATGTAATTTTGTTTTGCAGCAAACTGCAATTTATTGAACCCGGGAACGCCAGACTCCTATCTGGCATTGCGTTGGATCGATTGCAGTGGTCTGCAGCGGTTTCTGTTCGGACATTTTGTGGGGACTCACTCTGATGCTGCCAATGCGGAGATTGGCGATCCCGGGCACCTGCATTCTTTCCGCTGCTCGACCTTGTGCATGAACGTTGTTTCTATTTTCATGCCACATTTCTAAGTTAACCTTGTTATTCATTTTTACTACAAATCAAAATTGAATATTTGAAGTTGGCTGCACAAAAAAAGAATGACTAAATCACAACTGCATTGGCTGCTATTATCGCCTTACTCTTGATCTTAGTGGTAATCTTTTAGTGTATTTGGCATAGAGCTTAATCAAGTTTTGGCCAAAAAGAGGCACGAAAATGCGCAAAGACGCTTCATTATGATTTTGTAATAGCATTAAATGAAAGATGTAGAATTGATGCGTTTTAATGAAAGTTGGAATCTCATGAGTCTTATTCAATTTAAAAGGTACATCTCTGAGTTTTGGTGCATTCTCGTGCCTTTTGTGGCTACCTGCATGATCCGGGTTCAATTCATGACTTACAAAAATCAAAACCAAGTTGCAAAAGCCGTGCCTGCAAGGTCTGTATCGGCAGGCCCATAACATTCTCTACCGAGCCCTTGAC
>JBNKZP010000151.1:0-3103 GCA_050301675.1 Puniceicoccaceae bacterium | reverse complement strand
ATTAAAAAGGAGATGAGCAATAGCTATGCTTATTGCAGTTTGCGACTGATAAATGACGGCAATAAATGCAGTAACTGTTGTTCCTATATTGGCACCAAGTACAAATGGCATCACTTTTTTCAGAGAAATACGAAGCTTGGTCAGGTCATCCAGCCGAAGCGAATGCCAGCGGCGAATTTTCAAGATGCGGTCGATATTGCGAACTCCCAGACCTGGTATACGCAAAAGCATCTCTCGTGAAGCCTTGTTCAAGTCTACAGGAAAAAGGTGTATATTCCGAAAAGCCCAGCTGGTTTTTGGATCACAGTTAAGATCCAGATTCGGATGCTCCTCACTGACTATTTCACCAACCTCAAAGCCGTAAAACCGCAAAAGCCAATCTGCCTGGTAGAGTCGATGCTCACGTATCAAAGGCGGCGCCTTGCAAGGAAGCTTCGATGATGGGTCGGGTATCGGACTAAACGCGGAATAGTAAACCCGACGCAGTTTATAATTGTCATACAGCCCACTGGCAGTTGAAAGAATGGCCGAATCCGTTGAATCATCTGCGCCGACAATCATCTGAGTACTCTGCCCAGCTGGTGCGAACCGAGGGATACTGGCCCCTCGCCTGAGCTTCTTTGTGGCTTTGTACTCCAGGCTTTTCTCATGAATCCGGTGCATACTGTTTCGAATGCCCTGAGCGTCTTTTTCAGGGGCTAGTTTTTTCAAACTGTTTTGAGTCGGCAGTTCGATATTAATACTTAGACGGTCAGCCCACTTTCCGGCTTCGGCGATGAGTTCAGAAGAAGCTTCCGGTATTGTTTTCAAATGAATGTACCCTCTGAAATCATGCTCAACGCGTAGTTTTCTGGCCACGGCAGTTACACATTCCATAGTGTAGTCCGGCGTTCTTATAATGCCGGAACTCAAAAACAATCCTTCGATGTAATTTCGTTTATAAAAGTTGATGGTTAAATCGACGATTTCGTCCGGCTTCAGACGCGCTCTTTGAGTATTGCTGGATCTGCGATTGATACAATAAAGGCAATCATAGATGCAGTAATTGGTCATTAGTATCTTAAGCAGGGATATGCAACGGCCATCCGGAGTATAACTGTGACAAATCCCCGCACCTCCTGCGGAGCCGACTCCTTTGCCACCCAGTGAGTTGCGTTTACTGGTACCGCTACTCGCACACGAAGCGTCGTATTTGGCTGCATCTGACAGGATAGCAAGTTTGGTAGAGATGGATTGCATACACAACTAAATGTGTTCATATGTTCACCATATCAAGTATTAAATAAGATTTACGTTAGGGATGCTATGTTAACAGCTGAAAACAATATCTCCCGGGTTTTGTTTGACATTTCCTGCCTCTGGAACGGTGTGCCTTGAAAAACAATCTATTCACCACGAAGAGCGCGAAGTGCACGAAGAGAATACTTTGAGAAATAGAATAAAATTAAACTTTGACTGGAAACTTATGGCTGAAAACAAAATGAAAGCTCTATGAGTATTGCCCTGTCAGTCTTCGTGTTCTCAGTGCTCTTCGTGGTTATTTACAAACACCTCGAACCAGTCAGACTAGACAACCCGAGTAACGCTTCAGAATAATTCCACAAGCACTTGCACTTCGAGCTTCACAGGTCGGGTGTCTATCCTCTAATGTTAGCTAAAGAAAAGAATCTATGAAGATATCAAAAAAAATACTAACTCGCATAGTAAACGGACTAAAAAACTATGCAAAAATCGCAGAAGACCATAAAGCCAGAGACGTTGCAGAAGCAGATACTGTAACTCTCGTTAAAGATATCATGGCCGATTGCTTTGGATATGATAAATACACAGAGCTGACTAGCGAGCAGCAGATTCGAGGGACTTACTGTGACTTAGCAGTGAAGCTGCAAAACAAAATCAAATTTCTCATAGAAGTTAAATCTGCAGGAATCGACTTAAATGATTCACACATCAGACAAGCAGTTAACTATGGAGCAAATGAAGGAATCGAATGGATAGTTCTCACGAATTCGATTGATTGGAAACTGTATCGAATCAAGTTTGCCCAACCAATAGATTTCGAAGAAGTATCATCATTTAATCTTCTCGAGGTAGATTTAAAAAATGAAGAAGATATAAAGAAGATGTTTTTGTTATGTAAAGAGGGTCTTACTATTGATGCGATGGAGTCTTTCCACCAACAGACTCAAATTCTTAACAAGCATACCATTGCGGAAATCATAAAATCTGATACTGTTATAAGTATTGTTCGAAGAGAATTTCGCAAGCTCTTCCCTGAGATCAAAATTGAAATTGCAGACATTCAAGACCTTCTTGTAAACGATATTTTAAAAAGAGAAGTTAACGACGGCGATAAGGCAAAAGAAGCAGCAAGCCTTATTAAAAAAGCATCGAGAAAACTCGAAAGGAAGAAAGCCAAAAAACAAGCTAAGGAGGCAGAGAAAAATTCGAAACCTGAAATGAGTGAACCAGACGTGTAGACAATGGCTAGGCTGCGCTTGGTCGCACTGACCTTCTAATGTTGGAAAAAAGAAAATATTTGACTTCACTACCAACATGGACATCATCCCGTACATATGAATGTGATTACTTACACTGCGGCGAGAGAAAACCTCGCTTCTACGATGGATCAAGTCTGCCTCAATAGGGATCCGGTCATAATTACGCGTAAAAGAGATCAAGCAGTTGTCATGATCTCTCTCGAAGACTATGAGGCTCTCGAAGAGACAGCTTATTTATTACGCAGTCCCGCGAATGCCAAGCGCCTGCTGGAGTCGATCGAAGCTGCCGAAAACAGGAATACGGTAAGTAAAGAAATCAACCTCAGCGAATGAACATTACATTCACTCCACAAGCTTGGGAAGATTATCAATATTGGCAAAAGACCGATAAGAAAATATTAAAGAGAATTCATTTGCTAATTCAGGATATTCATAGTTCTCCGTATGAAGGGATCGGAAAGCCGGAGCCACTTAAACATAATCTTAGAGGATACTGGTCTCGAAGAATTACAGATGAACACCGAATTGTATACAAATCATTTGAGGATGGGATTACCTTTGTCCAGATGCGTTATCACTACAGTTAGCAGAGTCGAACCAAT
>JBNKZP010000150.1:0-3187 GCA_050301675.1 Puniceicoccaceae bacterium | reverse complement strand
AGTTTTATCCTTAAATCCAACCTGGCAAAGCCGAAACTAGAAGAACATCGAACGTTGAAACAGTTTTCAGATTTTTAGCCACAAAAAGTCACAAAGATTCACAAAAATCGACTATACTTTTAAATTTATTTGCACCTGCGTTCCTAAAAATACATGTTTCTACCTGTGAAAAAAAGATCGGGCACATACAAGAGACGTAAGAAAACTATCTCGAAGAAAACTCATGTTTCAACCGCGCTTATACTGGTTGATCAAACGCCATTTCTGAAAAAAGCCCTTTCGAAGTGCAAGCGATTACGCAATGAGCTTAATAAGAAACAAAAGTTGCTGAGTGAATATGAGGACAAAGATGTAACTGCCTTTCAGCAATGGTTAAACCGCACATTTGGCGTAAAGCTGTCAAAAGTGCGGGAACTGGCAGAAACTCTAAATCAGTATCGTTTTATCCTGAATCAATTGGACAGTTGTTGTTTATTTTGCCGCGACAAATTGCCTGAGGTACATAAAGAACTTTTCGAGCGCAAAAAAGACGGCACACTTTTCCAGTTTGTTCTGCCAATAGAAGGAAATCCCTTCCACGCGAAAGCAGGTGAGAAAATGGATGATGGTTGGGAAGATGACAATTACGACGATGATGATGAAGACTGGGACATAGGAGATATTTTTGATGATTTATTCGGCAGAAAGGATGGTCATTCAAATTCTGAAGAAGAAAATTATTTCAATCCGGGAAATCTACATGCTCGCAATTCGCTTCATGCCTCTGACCATTTAAAACTTAAGAAATGCTACCGTTCGCTGGCAAAACGATTACACCCCGATCATTCCACACTTGATGAATCGATCCGTGAAAAACGCTGGCATGAGATACAGGAAGCATACCAGAATAATGATCTGGAAGCACTATTATGTGTCGAAGCCATTTGCGATGTGGACGGAACAGATCTCTCCATAAATCTGGGGCTCGCCCGGCTTACAGATCTGGCAAACTACCACCAGTCGCACCTGCGGCCCATTCGCCGTCAATTGAGTTTCGTAAAGCAAGATATTGCTTTCGGATTCAACGAAAGTGGTGCAAACAAAACGATTACGGCTCAGATGAAATCTGAGCTTAATCACCAAGTTTATGATCTTGAATTCGATATCGCAGAGGTACAGCAAATCGCTGATTCCATTCTTGCAGAATTTCTGGCAGAACAAGAACGTTACAAGCGATCCATTAACAAATCCGTTTCCAAGCCAAGATCGACAAAAAGCCAGTTTGTCGAGGATGCTCGGCAGATGGATCTATTTTAAGTTATTTAAGGATTTGATTGCGAAACGCTTCCAGGCGTTGCACAATCTTACCGGATTCATTGAGCGCCAATACTTCATCAACCAGTGCACGGGCTGCGCTCATTTCCATATTCCGTACCAAATACTTAATTTCAGGTAACATCGATGGAGTCAAACTCAGTGAATCTGCTCCCATACCCAAAAGCAAGCTAACATAGATCGGATCGCTGGCAATCTCACCACATACGCTTACGGGCTTATTCATGCGATTTGCCCCTTCCATAATCCATTTGAGAGTGCGAAGCACTGCCGGATGGGCTGGTTCATATAAGTGTGCGACTCGATCATTCAAGCGATCTACAGCCATTAAATACTGTATTAAATCATTGGTACCAATGCTAAAGAAGTCTACTTCTTTAGATAGTAAATCGATTGTCGCTGCTGCGCTGGGGATTTCTACCATCGCCCCAACTTCGATGTTTTCGTCGAATGCAACCTCTTTGGTTCGTAATTCTTCTTTGACCGAATCCAGTATTGCATTTGCACGCTGAAGTTCATCAACACCACTGATCATCGGGTACATGATTTTTACATCACCAAACGCACTCGCTTTTAGAATCGCCCGCAATTGCGTTTTAAAAATATCCTGATTCTCCAGACAAAATCGAATCGCTCGGAATCCCATAAACGAATGATCGTCTTCAACAGAATTTCCCAGCGTCTTGTCACCCCCGATATCCAGCGTGCGGATAATTACCGGGTTTTTGCCGGCTGCTTTAACGACTTCAACATACTCTTCGTACTGCACAGATTCCGAAGGATATCCGTGATGCCTCAAAAATATTCCCTCCGTGCGAAACAAGCCAACGCCGCAGGAGTTCATTGCCTGCACCTGGTCCATCTCCTGCGCTCCTTCAATATTGGACATCAGTGTGATTAGCGTACCGTCTTTTGTCTTGCTAGGTTCTGTGAGCACTGACCGGTAAACCTCGTATTGTTCACGGTGTTTTTTCGCCAGATCACCATATTCAAGCAGGCGTTCCTTGGTCGGATTGATCACAACAATCCCGTTATAACCATCAATTATGAGCTGATCTCCACTTTTGATTTTACGTGTTGCATCATGCAGTCTAACCACTGCCGGTATTCGCATGGCTCGCGCCATGATAACTGCATGGCTCGTTTGACCACCTTCATCGGTAACAAAACCGAGCAGTTTGTTTCGGTCCATATCAGCCGTGTCCGAAGGGGCAATATCTTCGGACACAATAATACAGTCGGTAGCTAGCTGGGAAAGACTGGGCTTTTGAGTACCAATGAGATTCTGTAGCAGTCGCCGGGAAACATCCTGTATATCAGTCACACGCTCTTTTAAATACTCATCTTCCATCGAACTGAAAAATGATATGTAACGCTGTGAAACTTTTTTGTAACAACTCTCCACATTCTTTCTGGAAGAGCGCAACTCAGTAATTACTTCTTCCAAAAGTGCACTGTCCTCAAGCACCATCAGGTGCGCATCAAAAATTCGGGCTTCCCCCTCTCCCAGTGAAGCGGCGACTTTGTTTCGTATTTCAGTAATCTGCTCCCGTGTTTTCAAGATTGCCTGATCAAATCGTTGGATCTCAAGCTCAACCGCATCGGGCGACAAATCATAACTAGGAACATCCAAGTCTTTCTGCAAGTAGAGCAGCGCTTTGCCATTAGCCACCCCTGCTGATGCAGCGGTACCTTTGAGAACAATTTCTTCTTTATCTGTGGATTTTTTTGGCACGAATTTTTAAAGTTTATAAAAAATGCTTTTGCTACTCCAGTATCACACTCAAACTTAACGAATAGAAGTTTCAACCCAAAATACTGCTTCACCCCATGCATTCATAACCATTTCCTTGATTTCCCGAAGTCCGATGTC
>JBNKZP010000149.1:0-3207 GCA_050301675.1 Puniceicoccaceae bacterium | reverse complement strand
GAAGAGTCCACCAACTACCTCTGGCTCATAATACGCAATACACTACTTCTATCCGCTTGTATCCTGGTCATTTTAAAGGATCGGAAATACAACTATCCCATGAAAAATTAATCGCAGAATTCGCCGAAAACTCAGAGACCACTCATAATGAAGCTCCCCGTAGCAAGGAGGCTGTTGAAAAATAGGTGTTTTTTAGAACCATTATTATTAAGCAAAAATAGTTAATCGAAATGTTGATTGATTGAAAATACTCCAGCTTAAGAGAATCTTCATGCCTCTTCGCAGGAAATGGATCAATCGTGCCTTAAAAACACTCCATTCACTGCTGGATAAACGCAAATTTACCGCAAACAAATCTTTAGGACTGGATAACTTGACGATGCATTTGATGTTTTGGGCCATTGCGGTCATCAAGCATCTCATGGTAATTACTTCATCAGAGAACTATCAGACTGGCGATCATTTTTGACTTTTTCAACAGCCTCCTTGCTACGGAGAGTTTCATTCTAAATGAGCAATGGCTAAAACGGTGAAAATTTTTTCATATTCATTTCATCTGATTCTCATCCTTTAAGTTTATTTTCGAAAGCGAATAAATTTTCAGAATGAGAATACACACTGCTTTACAAACGAGTACACCGCTGTTGCCCAATAAGGGCCTTACGGCAGTAGATTCCCTAGATCTGACGCTTCATGAGACCATCGAGTATGCTTTGGAAGGCACTGGTGGCGGATTTCGTTTGAAATTGGCAAGGGCGACCAGCGAAGCCTGCGGGATTGATATACGTTCTTCGGAGCATTTGGCTAAAGGTATTGAGTTGTTTCATCATGCCTCTCTTATTTTTGATGATTTGCCTTGCATGGATGATGCAAAGGAGCGTCGCGGGCGTCGTTGTTTACATCTTGTGACCAGTGAGAGTAATGCGATTTTGGCAGCATTGGCTTTGGTTAACCGAGCCTACACGCTCTTGTGGAGAATCTCTTCTCAGTACCCTAAGTTCAGTAAAAGTGCGGCGCGAGTCGTGGAACGTTTTATTGGAGAGTTGGGCATTCTGGGGGGGCAGTACCGAGATCTATCGTTTCGTCCTTTTCTGGGAGCAAAGGAAGTCAAGGCGATCGCTGCGCGTAAAACGGGCGCCTTGCTTCAACTCACACTTCTGTTTCCGGCGGTTCTTGCCGGAATATCTTTTAATGAATGCTTGCGACTCTCCCGCATGGCACGTGCGTGGGGACTTGCCTATCAGGTTTTAGATGATTTTAGCGATCTCTTGCCATGCTTTGGAGAGAGTGAAAAGACACCGTTTCAGGATTTGCGCCTTGATCGACCTAATCTTGTGGTGGCCATGGGAGAGACCAGAGCTTTGGAAGAGTTGCAACGTCACCTGAGACTAAGCCAACAGCAGATTGAGTTACTGGTGGCTGTAGATGCGAAGTGGAACTTTCTTTTTCATTTTCATTCTCTGCTGAGTGATAAGGAGGCGGATCTTCAGTTATCATTTCAAGTTGCATAAAAATGAGTTTTTTTAAGCTTATTTTGACGAATCTTCGGCGTCATCGAGTTCGTTCTTTTTTTGGTGTTGCCGGAATTGCCTTCGGCGTTGCTGCGATGTTAACCGTGCTTGCTGTTGTCCTTGGCGCTATTAGTATGTTTCGCAATATTCTCGAAAGCGATAGTCAGTATATGGTTTTTGAGAAAAATGTCTCGGATCTGTTTTTCAGCAGTGTGCCGGAATCCAGTTGGCAGGCGATGGCACATATGCCGGAAGTCGAGACGGTACAACCGATGCTTTTTGGAATCGTGAATGCGGAAGGTCACCCAGTGGTTACTTGTTTTGGGGTGAAGGGCGATAATCCACGTGTCAGAGAAGCGGAATGGCTTGATGGAGCGCCGGAGCAATTCGGCAAAGAGGAAAATACGGTTTATCTTGGGGTGCGGGCTGCTGAATTTATGGACGCTGCTTATGGAGGCGATGTAATTATCGGAAAAGGAAAATTTCGGGTGGGTGGTATTTTACGGACGAAAAATGGCTTTGAGGATGGAGGTGTATTCTTTCCTCTGAAATTGGCACAAGCGTATTTCCATCGCGAAGGGCTGGCTTCAATTGTATCGGTAAATCTGAAATCAGTTTCTGACGGAGATATTTTTAAGGCTAAGGTCGAAGATGCTTTTCCGGATTTGGTTGTTCTGGCCAACAAGGAGTTTGCGAGCAGCTACAATCAGTTCAAGATATTAACGGCCACTGCATGGGCCGTGGGTTTGTGTGCATTTTTGCTGGGCGGAATGAGCGTTGCCAATACGATGACGATGTCTGTGTTTACGCGAATACGGGAGATTGCAATCCTTCGCGTATGTGGTTTTTCACGAGTGCAGGCAGCGATTTTAATCCTGGGTGAGGGACTTATCATTGCCGGCATTGGGGTCTTTCTGGGATTACTTTGCGGGTTTGCTTTGTTAACAACCTTGCAACATATACCGCAGCTTCAGGGTTATGTGCAGGCATCTGTTTCTGCGGCGATGATTGTCGGGATACTGATCACGGCCCTTTTGACGAGTCTTGCCGGGTCGATTTATCCTGCCTGGTTTGCCAGTCGGGTTCAACCAGCGGAGGCTTTGCGTTATGAATGAGCGTGCGATTAAAGTTTCGAATGTTTCCAAAAGTTTTGAATCGGGGAAGATCGCTGTGCTTAAACATGTGAGTTTAAGTGTATCGCGCGGCGAGATGGTCTCTTTATGGGGGGCTTCCGGTTCAGGTAAAACTACTTTGTTGAATTTAATGGGCGGACTGGATGTGCCTGATTCCGGGCGTTTGGATGTGTGCGGGCTGGACCCTGCCAGGGAGAGTGATCGTCTTAAATTGCGCCGTGAGGTCGTTGGCTTTGTTTTTCAACTGCATAATTTGATTCCCTACCTGACAGTGAAGGAAAATATCCTGATTCCGGCAGTGGCTCAGGGATTATCTCGTGCGAAAGCTGAAGCCCAGTTGGAGGAGATTCTGGAACTTCTGAATATGTCACATAGAGTCAATCACCGCATGCAGGATTTGTCCGGTGGGGAGCGTCAGCGTACCGCGATCGGGCGGGCTTTGATCAATCGCCCGAAAGTCTTGTTGGCGGATGAGCCCACAGGGGCGCTGGATGAAACAACCGGAAACAAGGTGTTCGAACTGTTAAATGATCTGGCAAAGAAGCTCGGAGTCACTGTGATCA
>JBNKZP010000148.1:0-3234 GCA_050301675.1 Puniceicoccaceae bacterium | reverse complement strand
TCAGCACCCGGTACAGATCCGGGTCTATGAAGGCGAACATCCAAAACGTGACCAGCTAATCAATTTCCTGCAACAGGTCAGTTCAGTCTCAGAACATATCAGTGTCGAGCACACACAAACAGGTGTAGCAGTTCGTGAAGGTCTGACATTTGAATTAGCAGCAAATGGCGCTAAGTCTGGCATTATTTTTTCTGGTATACCAGGAGGGCACGAATTTAGTTCGTTTGTTCTTGCTCTGCTTCAAGTCGGCGGAAATGAGGTGAAAATGGATGCAGGTCTACAACGCCAGATAAAGTCCATTGACGAACCGCTAAGCTTTGAAAGTATTATTTCTTTAGACTGTCACGTTTGTCCGGAAGTTGTTCAGACTTTGAATCAGATGGCTGTTTTGAATCCAAAAATCACACACGAAATGATTGATGGATCCCTTCATAGAAGTCTTACTGAGGAGCGAAATATACAAGGCGTGCCGGCAGTTTTCCTCAACAAGAAACCTTTTTCCAATGGCTCCGTTACAATAACGGACATTCTCGAAAAACTAGGAGATATCAAACGGAAACCTTCTGTGGACACACCTGCACCAAGTGCCGAATCAGTTACCTACGATGTTGCTGTTATTGGAGGTGGCCCGGCTGCAGCAGCCTCTGCAATTTACACTGCGCGTAAAGGCTTAAACGTTGTTATGATAGCAGAGAAAATCGGAGGACAACTTAACGATACCCAAGCAATTGAAAACTTCATTTCTACGATGGCGACAACAGGGCCAAAATTGACCGGAAATCTGCGCAGTCATATCGAGGCTTACCAAATACATATACGCGAAAAAATTCGTGTAAGCTCCATTGATTCAGATAAAGCATCTACGATTCATAAGCTGAAACTGTCAACGGGTGAAACGCTGGCTGCACGCTCCGTCATCATTGCGACGGGCGCACATTGGAGAGAATTAAATGTGCCCGGTGAAACGGAGAACATCGGCCGTGGAGTTGCTTACTGCCCACATTGTGACGGACCATTCTTCAAAGGTAAAACCGTCACCGTCGTCGGAGGGGGCAACTCCGGATTTGAAGCGGCTCTTGATCTCGCAGGTATTGCCCAGTCAGTCACTATTCTTGAATTTGCCGACACTTGCAAAGCGGATCAGATACTCATTGATAAAGCGGAGGCAGCTCCCAATATTGACATTCTAACCGGTATTGCCACACAGGAAATTCTTTCGGATAAAGGACGTGTTTCAGGCATGCGTCTGATGCATCGGGCGACCAATGAAGAATTTGAGCACATTACAGAAGGAATCTTCGTGCAAATTGGTCTGGTTCCAAATAGTAAATTCCTGGATGACGTAATCGAGACAAATCGTTTTGGAGAAATCATTGTGAATGATCGCTGCGCAACCAACCGCGAAGGCATCTTCGCTTGCGGAGATGTAACGAACGTTCCCTACAAACAAATAATTGTCGCTATGGGTGAAGGTGCGAAAGCTGGACTGTCAGCCTTTGAGTATTTACTAAAAGCATCTCCTGTAGCCGCATGAAACTAAATTCGGCGGTTGATCTGATTTATATTTTATAAGCCACAGATTGGCGCAGATTTACACGGATTCTATTTGAAGCCATTTTGTCAGTACACAAGATTTGTAATACTAATTCGTGCGGATTAGTGGGCTACAAAGCAGAACCTAAGTCTAATGATCTTTTTGGTACCTTACTTTTAAAATCCGTGCATGTTTAGCAAAGATATCACGTAAGTTAGACGCAGTTTTTTAACCACTGAGAACACGAAGCGCACGAAGATAATCAATGATATTTCAAAAGTGTTTTTTTCGTGTTCTTCGTGCATCTTCATGATTAATAAAAGCAGAGCGATGAACATGTAGAGTTCTATTTTCCTTTTGGTTCCGGCTTTGCCGGGGTGGGATGAAGCAATAAACACTTAAAACTTCGTATCCCGATAGGTCATTTTTGTGATATGCTCGTAGCGTGGCGCTTCAGCAGTTGTAAAGAAAAAGTCGCAGAACCACAATCATCCAATTGGGATGGAATCACTCACCTCTGATTGCTTCCAAAACTGAGCGTAGGGACTTTGCATGTTGTGGAATTCGCTCAAAAACAGAAACGGCAACCGCTTCGACATATGCATGAGATGTTCGATTTCGATCTTCAACAAGCTGCAACAATTGCAATGCAAGCTCTTCGTTAATCCTTCCGATATGAAACAGCGTACGATAGCAACCGCGCGGATGGCGTTCTTCAATAGACTCATGTTCCAGCAACCAAGCACAAATTGCCTTCCATACAGCTTCGCACGTGTATTCAAATCTCTGTATTGTTGCATCTCGTACAATGACCGTTTCACGCTCTTGCAAGATGGCCTCCAAACTTTTTAGTGCCTGAAATGCAACTTTTATTCTTTCCATAGGATTCCCTCTGTCTTAATACGATCTAAAAGTATTTGCGGTGCAGTACGCCAATCAATTAAATCTATCGGATAAATTAAGTCAGAAGATTGTTCAAGATACTCCTCAAATTCAAGGTATTGTTTATCTGTAAAACCTGGTTGTGGCTTAAATGCCAGGTCAAAATCACTGCGTTTGTGAGCATCTCCACGCGCCCTGGAGCCAAACAGAATAAGTTGTGCATCCGGCATGAATTTGTAAGCACCTGATTTTATCGCGTGTTCAGCACGATTAACCGCGTCATGTTGACTGGATAGATTAGACACACTTAAGAATTCATCGGATTAAATAATTTTCGTCAACAAGCAAAAGATACACTGAAACTTACACTCGAAAAAGGGCTCAGTCCAAGGTCGTCCTACTTCTGCCCTATCCTACTTCTACCGCGTCAGAACTTATGGAAAGCATTTGCTTCTTGCAACTTGCCCACGTAGCGTGACGCTTTAGCGAACGTTCAGTGTATAAGACCGAATCTAAAAAGGTTTGAAAGTATTCTGTCGAAATCCAAATCCAGATCGTTATCGAAATCGATTAATGATTTTGTCTGGTTCGATTTCGATTTTATTATTTCAACCCAAAAGCTCCGCATCGAATTAGATGTCCTCAATCTTTTTGATTCGAATGACGACGATATTACCTATTACTATGAATCACGGTTGCCCGAACTCTCTGAACCTGCCGGCGGTGTGGCTGACCGCCACTTCCATCCCATTGAGCCGCGTTCTTTGAGAGCCGCAGTTACGTATCGTTTTTAGGTTCAAACTCAGTTACTGGCTCGT
>JBNKZP010000147.1:0-3273 GCA_050301675.1 Puniceicoccaceae bacterium | reverse complement strand
ATGCCGGGAGTATTTGGATATCCAACTCCCATCGGCTCTACAGAAGTTGCCTCTGTCAGGATCAGTCCGGCAGTGGACCGCTGTGTATAGTACTCAGCCATCAGAGATGTGGGCACGCGTTCATCGTCAGCGCGACAGCGTGTCAACGGCGCCATAATGATCCGATTCGGAAGTTCCAGGCTACCGATACAAATTGGAGAGAACAGGATGGATGTGTTTGAAGTATTGTCTGTCATAATGGTTTCGAATTTGAGAATGGAGTCTATTGCTGTACTTCTTCCAAATGATAAGCAGTTAAGATAGATACAAGGCTCATCGACGCAAGGAGTGTTATTACCAGGATTTCACCGTAAAATTGAGCGATTAGGCTAAAAGCGCCACCGGCAAGAAGTAGTATGCCAATAATTGTGTTCGACAGGGCCGTGTAAGCAGCTCGTTTTGTTTCACCAGTCATGTCCACCAAATGTGTGGAACGTCCAAGGCGTACGCCTTGGTAAGCGATCATCAGGCTAAACAACAAGGCTGGTAAGACCAGAGGTAGAGCAGTTAATTGGTAAAATGCCAGAACCGAGGTAGTGAAGAGTGATGCAGAAGCAACCAGGCCAGAGTAGATAAGAACCTTGCGGCTAGAGCGATCTGCTAATTTCCCCCAAATATAACTGGAGCAAAGTGAGGCGCCGGAAGAAGCCAAAATCAGTAAGCCGAGTCCACCATACACGCTTTTCATGTCATCAACTGACAGGGCTACTATAAAGGGTGGCGCCAGCGCTGTTGCAGTGAGCATACCTCGTGTCAGGATGAACAGTTGTAGTTGTCGGTCATCACGCAAGTACTGAAAATTTGCGAATACTTCTGTTATCGGACTTTCGTTTTCTTTCGCAGGACTTTTCTCCTCAGTAAGTGTCAAGAATAAGCAGCCTGCAAGTAACCAGAAAACTGCTGCTGTAAATAGACCGACTACAATCAAAGACATTTTATCAAATATGCCTGAAGTCATAATCAATGCATAGATAATGATAAATCCTGCTGCGATGGAGTTGGCCGTTCCGGTTGCTGTCCCACGGTTTGATTTATCGACGGTTTTACCAAGGACATCCTTATAGGAAACCGAGCAAATGCTGCGTGCAAGGGCGAGCAGACTCAGAATACTTACGATCGCGATACCGAGAGTCCTACCCGTCAGAGCAAGCGACGCTATCGCGATTCCAATTGCACACAGCCCCTGAAGAAAACTTCCGATCGCCCAGGCCCACTTTCGCTGGGAAAGTGAACTTATATATCCTGAAGTAAAGAGTTGCGGTAGCAGCGCTCCCGCTTCGCGAACCGGAACAAGCAATCCAACGAAAAACCCCGAGGCGCCAAGCGTCGATAAGAGCCAACTTAAAACTAGTTTTGGGTCGATGAGTTTGTCCGATGTCTTCGTCATTGATAACGACGAAACATGCTTCAAAAAGTTTTTAGGCTGATCCTCGCATGCTGTACCGGGAATGTCTGCACACTCGTGTCTGTTACTAGACGTGAGTACTTTGAAAATCCGTTTTAAAAACGCTTCTTTCATTCTTTAGAACAGTGTTTTTCCAGGAGAGCCATCAGTACAGCCTCTGCTTTTCTCAGCCCTCGTTTCTCAAGAGGTGTAACTTCATGTATAGAAAAATTTTTATCTTTCTTTTTCTCAATTAGCACAGGGTGTATATAGCTGTTTCGTAAAATCGAGGGCGTGTTGCCAGTGAACCGGCAAACTTTCTCAAGTAGATTGCTCAGTGTTTCGGTGTCGCCATCTTTGCGAAGCCAAAATTTTACAAAAAGTGCAGAGGCTCTCCATGTTCGAAATTCTTTAGCAGTCATTTCTATTGTGGATAGTTCACTGATAAAATTGTTTATTTGTGCAGACGAGACCGAATTTAGAGCGCCACTTTCCTTGTATTGAAAAAGCAACTTACCGGGACGTTCGTAAAAATCTTCCAAGATTGATTTAATTGTGCTGCTTTCGATTTCACGGGTAATCTCAACATTACTTTTGCCTGAAAATTCGAGAAAAATATTACCATCTTCGCATTTGAAATGTTCTTTCTTCAAGGTACTGATACCATAGGTTTTATTTTCCTTAGCCGAACTAGGATTACCAATTCTAAGTCCCGTATTATCGAGAACTTTTGTTATTGCAGCCAAGACACGTGCTTTGTCGCTCTTTTCATTTTTTAGGATAGCGCTTAACTTGCGCCGTATTCTGGGCAACTCATCTCCTATTTCCCGAAGCCGGGCAAATTTATGTTCGTCGCGCAATTCTTCCCACTTTGGATGATAGAAATATTGTGTTGTGCCCGTGGTATCTTTGCCCAGCGCCTGGAGATGCCCTTCTTGGTCGTAGCAATAAAATACGTTTTTATAGGTTGGCGGAACAGCCAAGCTCTCAAACCATGATTTCTGTGTTTTTGCTGTTATAAAATTTGTATCTTTTCCAACATAACAGAATCCTCTCCCATGCCGGCGTCTCTCGATAATCAAATCCGCAGGCTTGCTGTACCACAATCCTTTACTTTTGAGAACGTTTTCGGAAAAAATCATTATAAGTAAACTTGGATTTTACCGATTAATTACTTCAAAAATGATTTTACCCTGACATGAGTTTTAACATCAACTACTGAAAAATTAACATGAGCAATATTCAAGAAGGTGACAAAGTTACTTGGAAATGGGGGGATGGAACTGCTTCAGGAACAGTAAAAAATGTTTTTCCGAAAAAAACCACACGCAAAATAGATGGCAATGAAGTGGTTCGAAATGGGACTAAGGATAACCCTGCTCTCTATATCAAAAATGATGACGGAAACAATGTCTTGAAGCTAGCATCTGAGGTTAACAAAAAGTGAACCTCAGAAAGCAGTAGGCCTGTATTCTATGGTATGATAATTTTCAATCCCTCAACTTTATGTCGAATCTGAGTACTTATCATGCATACAAGCCAATCATCAAAATCTCCTTCAATTTTCTTAATTGCAAGAGCTGGTCGAAGCTTTCATTCAATCAGATTGGACTGTGGAAATCGAAATATAAGAATTTCTGGTCGGAAAGCCCGGAGAACTCCTGAAGACACGTTACACGCTTGCCTTTCATTTCTGCTGCCTTCTTACGGGGCTTACTATGCTTTGGGGAGATTGCGAAACTCCTTGCGGCTCGTAATGCTTCTCTGTCTACGCTTCGACGAAACTGTTGTTATGCTCGCTTGCTCAAGCTCAAAGACCTAGAGATAAGAATTAATTTAACCACAGATCA
>JBNKZP010000146.1:0-3282 GCA_050301675.1 Puniceicoccaceae bacterium | reverse complement strand
AAAGAACAGTTTTGATAATGGGCGAAGCGCTTTTACCGTTTGCGGGCCAAATGTCAGATTGGGCACGAAATGACCATCCATGATGTCGAGATGCACCCATTCTAAGCCAGCTTTTTCGATAATGTTAAGACTACTTTTCAAGTCGGCGTGATCACCGGCCAAGATGGAAGGCGCTAGAATAGTTTTATGTAAGTGTTGCATGAGGTGACTTTTTTCTGAATAAAGCGAATATCTAACATATCACTAAACGGGTGTAACTTCAAAAAGTAGTAAATCGTTCGATCTTTCCAGATAGTCTCATTCATACTCGTACTCTTAATCATCCTTTTTACGTATCTAAAAAGACTAAGAGTACGAGTAAGATTAAGAGTGAGAGTACAAGTATGAATAAAACCCTTCATCCAACTAAATCGTCAATTTCATTTGCACTGCTGACGGAAGCGATAACTATTGAGGTCACTTTCAATGGACAGCACTTTATTTGATTATCATTTGCCTGCAGATCGAATTGCACAAGAGCCGTCGGCTCAGCGTGACAATTCCAAGCTCATGATTGTCGACCGTAAAACCAAAGAAGTAACTCATGCCCGGTTTGCCGAAATTGGCAATTACTTACCGTCAACGACACGTTTTTTTCGCAATAATGTAGCCGTTCTCAAAGCACGTATCTTCGGCTATCGTTCAAGCGGTGGCAAAGTAGAGTGCTTACTGCTACAACCCGCAGAGGATGCTTTCACATGGTGGTGTCTGTTGCGTCCGGGCAAAAAGACACTCCGATCACAAACTTTCGGCATCGAAGGCGAGTATCGCGCCGAAGTGCTGGACGCTGGCAAGAATGGCGACTATCGAGTGCGTTTTCATCTAGCCCGTGATGAATCAGTGATCGGCCTTTCTGAAAGACTCGGTATAATGCCGCTTCCACCCTATATACAACGTGATTCCAAAGACCCACGTTGTGAAACCGATAAGGATCGTTATCAAACGGTCTATGCTGATTATGAAAAACGCCTTGCTGTAGCCGCTCCTACAGCCGGTTTGCATTTTACCCGTGAACTCATCGAAACCCTTGAAAAACAGGGCTTCCGGTTTTACGACCTGACCTTACAGGTAGGCATCGGAACATTTCATCCTATTCAGACAGACAATATACTGGACCATGAAATGCATCGTGAATGGTATGAGATACCAGCAGAAGCATTATCTTCGTTAAAAGAATCCGGGCCGGGGCCTCGCGTAGCAGTTGGCACGACTTCCGTACGTTCGATTGAAGATGTACTCAGACGTATCGAAAACGCTTCAGATCAGTGTGGGACCCAATCCGGAGGTGCACAGGCCGAAGCAGATATTTTTATTTATCCGCCATTTCAATTCAAAGGTGTTGATGCTTTGGTTACCAACTTTCATTTGCCCAAGTCGACCTTACTTTGTCTGGTTTCGGCGTTTTTGACACCCGGAGAAACATCGGGCATCCAGTGGTTGCTGGAACTCTATAAAAAAGCAATTGAGCATAATTATAGATTTTACAGCTACGGGGATGCTATGCTTATTATTTGATGCTTATCTGGAATAAACTACTGAAACAACCACTCAAATGTTGCAAAAACCGAATAATAACTTTGAAGCAATTGTGAGTGCCTACTATCAACCACTGTATCGTTTTGGTTACAGCCTCGCTAAAAATGAGCACGAGGCAAGTGACCTGACACAGCAGACCTTTTTCATTTATGCGAAAAAAGGAGACTCCCTGCGAGACTCCAGCAAGGTAAAATCATGGCTCTTTACTACGCTGTATCGTGAGTTTCTGCGTCGGCGCAGCAGAGATGCAAAAGTGACGCATCAAGAACCGGAGATGATTGAAAATTTAGGAGGTTCTGTAGAACCTTATGTGCAGCGCACAATCGATAGCAATCTGGCAATCGAAGCCTTGGAAGAAGTAGATGCCGTGTACCGTGAGCCGCTCACCCTTTTTTATCTTAAAGATCTTTCTTACAAAGAGATTGCTGAAGTTCTGGATGTGCCGATCGGCACCGTTATGTCTCGTCTTTCCCGTGGTAAAACACAGTTACGTGAACTATTTCAGCGCAAAGAAACGGAACGCTCTGAAACTAATTTTTCTGAATCATGAATAGCGAGGAAGCTAAAGATATTCTCCAACTCTGTCGTCCCGATCACGCAGAAGACCTCGATGATCCGCTTATCAAGGAAGCCTTTGAAAAGCTTGAGCAGGACTCTGAGTTGTGCGCCTGGTTTGAAGAACAGCAAATCGTCGATGCGGCAATTTTTACGGAACTGAGCCGCATCGCACCTCCATCAGATCTGAAGACATCAATCCTTGCTGGTATGCAGGAAAGAGTCGTTCAGTCTGAAAGTAATCCGGCAAAAGCCCTGGAGAAAATAGACCCGCCTGAACGCGCGACTGAAACGCGTGCAACTGAAACGGACTCAATGTCCAAAGACAGCGGTTCAAAAACAGTGTGGTTCCAACCTTTGATTGGAATTGCGGCGATGCTTCTATTTGCCAGTATACTTTACATATTTTCATCCAAAGGACCCACACCACAAGTTGCGGACGAGAACCTGTCCGCAGACAAAGCTGCTTCTGAGGCGTCTGTAAACGTTGCGGGTGTTCCTGATATCGTTCAATTCATTAGTCAACAGATCGCTGACTTCAATAATTCTAAGTTTGATAAACGTAGCGAACAGGTTGGTGAACTTCAAAGTTATCTGGCACGTTACGGAATGCCCAACCCTTCTAAAATCCCTCAAAATTTAGAATCTGCTGCTACAATCGGTTGTGTTCTGTTTAATTATGGTAACACACCAATGAGCATGATTTGTTTCAAGAACGGACGAGTTTATCATTTAATTACTTTAGAAAAAGCTAAACTCGATAAAAATAGTTTGCTGGACGATTCTGCCTCCAGTATCAAGATTTACGAATATAATAAACAAGCGTTCAAAGTTTGGTCTAAGGGCGAACAAATTTACATCCTCAGTGTTGAAGGAACCAAAGAAAATCTACCAGAATTCATCTAAAACAAAATACAATGATCATGAAAAAACTAATTGCACTCACTTTGACTCTATTCTTCAGCAGCTTGTTTGCTTCGGCAGAAGTTGAAACATATGAAATTGATCCGGTGCATTCTTCGGTGAAATTTAGCATCCGTCACTTCGTTGCCAAAACAACAGGAAAGTTCAACCAGTTTGAAGGCACGATCCGGATTGATCGGGAGGACTGGAGCAAAAGCTCTGTAAATGCCACGATTAACGTCACTTCTG
>JBNKZP010000145.1:0-3322 GCA_050301675.1 Puniceicoccaceae bacterium | reverse complement strand
GAGCGAGTTTTGTTCTATCATAGTAATCGATCTCGTTTCTGGAAATGCTAAGAAACGGCACGTTCTTACTTTTTAGAAAATCGTGAAAGGCCTGCCCCACGTAGCCACTGCCGCCAATAAGTAATACCATTATTATATCTCGTTAAATTCAAGCTACTATTTAAAAAGGGGATAACGTAGCACAATACAAGTATTAAGCTTTTCCCAGACGTTCCAGCTTGTGTCCACATTCCAAAATGGGCTGCCACCAATCCTGATTTTCGAGATACCAGCGTACTGTTTTTGTAAGTCCGCTTTCAAAATTCTCCTTAGGTTCCCAGCCCAGTTCACGTTTGATCTTAGATGCATCAATGGCGTAGCGGAAGTCGTGTCCGGGCCGATCCTTTACAAAGGTGATTAGATTTTGATAATCATCAACGCCCGCAGTTTTTGAACTCACGAATGCCGGAGGATGTAAATCATTCATAATCTGGCAAATCTTGCGAACTAGCTCGAGATTCTTCTGCTCGTTGTTACCGCCAACATTATAGGTTTCACCCGGAATCCCAAGATTAAAGACCGTTTCAAGCGCGTGACAATGGTCTTCAACATAGAGCCAATCACGAATATTTTCACCTTTGCCGTAAACAGGAATCGGATCCTGTTGCAGACATTTTAAAATGACTACAGGAATCAACTTCTCCGGGAATTGATAAGGACCGTAGTTGTTGGAGCAGTTTGTTATGAGAGTCGGTAGGCCATAGGACTCGTGCCACGCACGCACCAGATGATCGGAAGCAGCTTTGCTGGCTGAATAGGGAGATCTCGGATCATAAGCAGTTTTTTCAGAAAATGCCGGAGCCGTTGAACCTAGCGAACCATAGACCTCGTCGGTGGAAACATGTAAGAACCGAAAATTTGCATGCTTCGAGCTATCATCAGAAAGCTGCTTCCAATAGTCCAGGCTGGCTTGAAGCAAATTGTAAGTACCTACAATATTTGTCTGTATAAAATCGGACGGGCCATCAATCGAGCGGTCTACATGACTTTCTGCGGCAAGATGTATGACACCATCCGGTTTATAACGTTCAAAAACTGTGTGTACTGCCGAAGTATTGCAAAGATCGATCTGCTCAAAATTGTAGCGGTCGTCAGAATCAATATCTTTGAGTGATGAAAGATTTCCTGCGTAAGTCAGTTTATCAAGATTGATCAACGTGTATGAATTACTTTTCAGCAGAAAACGAACCAGATTTGATCCGATAAATCCGCAACCACCTGTAACCAAAATTGTTTTCATACTTAATTTTAACTCGAACCCGAATTTCTAATCTCTGGTCATGCAATCAGCGGATGTTTTACACAGACTTAACGGACTAAATATTCAAAGTTTAATGTTCCTTTGGTTTTAGCTTTGCCATGTTGGGCTAATAGGCTCAAGAAAGCTTTTGGTCGGGGCGACAGGATTCGAACCTGCGACCCTCTGGTCCCAAACCAGATGCGCTAGCCAGGCTGCGCTACGCCCCGTTCCAAAAACTACAAGCATCAGAAATTAGATGTCTGTCAATACAGTTTAGAAAAAATTCGAAGTTTATATTCGCTCTTTTGAAAATGACTACTCAATCTACTACTTGCTTAATTGGCAATATACCCCATGCCCTTCAAAAACTTCACTATCGTTCCATTATTCGTCAGTCTGGTGCTACCCCTTTCCGGCCAGACGGTTCTGACCTTGCAAGAGCAAGTAGAACACGCCCTTTCTTTGTTCGGCAAGAGTGATTATATCGGGTGCTATCGGCAGTTCGAAGCCATGGAACTTGATTTCGGCACCGAACCTGAATTCCTCTCTCACAATTTTCAACAGATGATCCTTCCCGTGCGCGGTTATGCATCACTGATGGCAGATCAACCTACCGCTGCACTTATCTATTTTGAGAAACTTTTAAACGAATACAATCCGGAGCGCGGCCTTTTGGCCTTCGTACTCTATAATAAAGCGATTGCACAATCTCAGACGGGCGCCTTAGCAACAGCGGCGCAGTCCTTCAATCAGTTTCAACAGATGTTTCCCGGCACCAATGAAGCTGCTCTCGCGTTGTTGCAGGAAGCCAACCTCCGATTCGAAGTTGGAGAGGTACGGCAGGCCGAGGAACTGCTGGATACGTTTTATGCATCGGATGCTTCCGAAACTCTACGTATGCAAGCACGTCTTCGGGCGCTACAAATTGCCGGTGAGACTCAATCGGTTGAACGTGCTCGCAAACTGTTGTTTGAGACAGATTGGAATGTCGCCGCAATGCCTGATATTGCCATATTGAGTTTTGCAGCGCTGGACATCGGCGACTTGCTACTGGAGGAAGGACATTGCGAAGAAGCAGTACGCGCTTACCGGCTGACGTTGCCGCACGCCGTTCTGATTCAGAAGCAATTTGAGCGTTTGCAAACAGTTGAGGCAAGGCTGGCGCAAAACAAGCTGTTTGCCTCCAGCATCTGGAAAAGTTACTACCAGCAATTGATTGCGCGTTTGAAAGGTCAACTTGAACTTCTGGAAACCATGGAAGATTACACCCCCGGACTTTATCTGCGATCAGGCCAGGCCTACCTTCTGGGACAACGCTATCGCGAGGCAACTATCCTGTTTCGAACAGTCGCAAACAGCAAAGATTTTGAATCCGAAATCCGGGCGGAAGCGCACTATCGCTGGATTCTGGCATTGAGCGAAGCCGACAAATGGCAAGATGCTCGCGACACGGCACAACTGTTCCTTAAAGAACATCCAGGGCACACCCTGGCCAATGACGCTCTTTTCCTTGTGGCACGAGCTTACCAGCTTGAAGGGAGATATGCCGAAGCCATTGAGGTGCTGGATGACCTGATCGATAATTTTGCAGATGACCCGCAAGCGCCACGCTGGTATTTTACCCGCGGGTACAATTTCTGCGCATTGGAAAATTATGTTGCTGCCCGGGAAAGCTTCGACATTGCACTCAAGGACTTTCCGGAAAGCAATCTGGTTGAACAAACCAAACTTTGGCGCGGGCTTAGTTTTTTCTTTGAGCGGAATTATTCCGAGAGTTTAAACATCCTTATTACGTTGCAAAAAGAAAGCCGTGAACATCCGCTATACCCAGAAGTATTGTTCCGAATTGCCAATGTCCACTACGCTCAGCGAAACTACAAAAAAGCGCTTCGAACGATCGAAGTCCTAATCAGCGATTTTTCGGATCATCATCGTGCACCAGAAGCGCATGCTTTGCGTGGCGACACCTTCATGGGAATGGGCGAACTGGAGCGCGCAGTGGATGCTTTCAAACAAGTCCCGCCTGATGCAACGAAACTCTTC
>JBNKZP010000144.1:0-3354 GCA_050301675.1 Puniceicoccaceae bacterium | reverse complement strand
GCGCTGATGTTATTACGATAACTACAGATGCAAGCAGCCTGACAAAGGGTGAGACGCTTC
This sequence comes from Puniceicoccaceae bacterium, assembly GCA_050301675.1. Classification (GTDB taxonomy): domain Bacteria; phylum Verrucomicrobiota; class Verrucomicrobiia; order Opitutales; family Coraliomargaritaceae; genus Lentimonas. The sequence goes on along the minus strand of JBNKZP010000144.1, from coordinate 3,294 downwards.
GGGACACTGCCCGTAATATTGCAGCGCTGAAGGCTGATATGATCGTGATCCGCCACTCCGCTTCAGGCGCTCCGAACTACCTGAGCAAAGTAGTCGATATTCCTGTCATAAACGCCGGCGATGGCTCACATGCCCACCCGACTCAGGCCTTACTCGACACATTCACGCTGTTGGAGCATTTCAAAAGCCTTGAAGGTAAAAAAGTTACCATACTGGGTGACATTCTTTTCAGTCGTGTTGCACGTTCCAATATCGTTTGCTTGCAAAAACTTGGCGCTCAGGTAACTGTCGCCGGACCCAGCACTCTGGTACCCAAAGCGTTTGAAGCAATGGGGGTAAGAGTCTGCCATAATCTCAAGGATGCTCTTGAAAACGCAGATGCAGTCATGTTGCTACGCATTCAACATGAGCGCCAGATCTCGACGCATTTCCCCTCTCTCGGTGAATATACAAGCATGTTTGGTTTGAACAAAGAGCGTGCCAAATGGCTCAAACCACATGCGATTATCATGCATCCGGGCCCGATCAACCGTGGTGTTGAAATTGATTCTGAAATCGCCGATTCGGACCGTTCAGTCGTCTTGCAGCAGGTAACCAATGGCATTGTCATCCGTATGGCGATATTGCATCTGTGCTGCTGTAGTTACAGAAACCAGCCCGTTTCGCTGCCGTCTTCATAGCGCGGCAACTCCGTTTACTCTATCGTATCGCACTCTACTTTAATTATTCCTCATATGTCAGATATACTTTGGATTACTGGTGGTCGGGTAATTGATCCTGCAAATGGCTGTGACAAAGTCGGCGACGTTTTTGCCATCAACGGGATTCTATCCGAGGCCCTGTCAGATGATCAAAAAGAGTTTGCTCGCAAAGTCGATGCGACCGGACTTGTTGTCGTGCCCGGCCTGGTCGATATACACGTAAATTTGCGCGATCCTGGCCAAACGCATAAGGAAGACATGCGTACCGGTACGCAGGCTGCTGCAGCCGGTGGTTTTACAACGATCGTGTGCATGCCCGACACCACACCGGTTTGTGATAATGCCGGTACCATTCAACGCATATTGGATAAAGTTTCCCGCAATGCTCTTGTTAATGTTTACCCAACTGGCTGCATAACGCTTGGAACTGACGGCAAGCAACTGGCGCCTACCGGGCAGTTAAAAGAAGCCGGAGTCGTCGCATTAACCGACAGCGGTCGATGCGTACAAAGTAATGAAATCATGCGTCGGGCTGTCGAATATGCCAAAATGTTTGACCTCACCATTCTGGATCATTGCGAAGATGAAACCCAGACAAAAGGCGCCGTGATGAACGAGGGAGAGTGGTCGCTGCGTCTCGGATTGAAGGGAGCGCCAAAGATTGCCGAAGATATTATGGTTGCACGAAATGTGCAGCTCGCAGAGCTAGTGGGCGCCCATATCCACATACAGCACGTTAGTTCTGCCAACGCCATTGATATTATACGCAGAGCAAAAGAGCGAGAGGTCCCAATCACTGCCGAAGCAAGCCCACACCATTTCACATTTACGGATGCGGATGTGTGTAACTACAACACAAACTTTAAAATGAATCCGCCGCTCCGTACCAAATCGGATCGTCAAGCCATTATTGAAGCGCTTAAAGACGGAACGCTGGATTGTATTGCGTCCTCTCATGCACCTCACACGCAAACTGAAAAAGACTGCGAGTTCGACCTGGCGCCTTCAGGTATTATCGGCCTGGAAACATCACTCGCAGCTTCTCTGCAAATACTTTACCATGAGAACGGCTTTAGTTTAAGCGATGTCGTTGCACTGATGACGCATAAAGCGGCCGCCATCTGCAAATTGAATGCCGGCACTCTTAGCATAGGAGCCTCGGCCGATATCTGTATCTTCGACCCGAATGCGAAATGGATGGTTGGAGCCAATAAGTTCTTCAGTAAATCACGCAATTGCCCATGGCATGGCAAGCCCCTGAAAGGCATGGTCAAGGCTACTTTCATAGCCGGAAAGCCTGTTTTTGACGGCACATCCATCATTGCTTGAAATGTTCACCGATCTGAACATAGCCGAGGCTATTGTGGGATTACTTTTTTCCGGAACGCTCGCCTGGAGTGTTTTTCTATGGGTGTCTCATCTGAATAAAAAAGAACCGCGCCCGGAACGCCCGGCAGGCATTCCCGCATGGTCGATCGGGTGGGCTAATTTTGGACTCTTCATCTGCACATTGGTGATGAGTGTCCTTTTTACACAGATCTTTGCAGTTAAACTGGCGAGTTATCTGAACGAACCTGTTGCAACGGAAACTACAGCAGAAGAATCCTCAGCTGCAGAACCCGGTTCTATTAAAGAAGCAGTCGATACAGATCATTCAGACAGTCCCGAACTTTCCGAGAATCCGGAACCACCCGCACTGACACCGTGGTTCGCCGTACTATCAGTACTTACGCTACAGATTCCGATGATCCTCACATTTTACGGTCTTAGAAAGTTTTATCCGGCAGGCTTTAGTGGGCCACTGAATCGCAACCCGATCTTCATCCGACAGGCAATTTCAAAAACAACACCTTACTTCATCCGTTATTTACCCGTCATCTGGCTGATAAGTGGAGCATGGGTAGGATTACTGACTGGCCTGCAAAAATTAGACATTCTGGATGAGCTTCCACCCCAGGAACTGGTAACCTTATTCGGCAAAGGTGAAAATTCCCTCGCGATTATATTACTCGCAGTATTTGCGGTGGTACTGGCGCCTTTCGTCGAAGAGACTATATTTCGCGGAGCCATATATCGTTTTTTAAAAGGACATACCAACATCTTTACCGCTCAGTTGATCAGTGGCGCCTTTTTTGCAATAGTACATTCCAACCTCATGTCATTCCTGCCACTGCTGACGATTGGTGTACTTTTAGCACAACTCTATGAAAAAGAAGGCAACATCCTGCCCCCCATGATTTATCATGCATATTGGAACGGATTCAGTTTGCTGCTGTTGTTCCTGTTGCCCTAGCAGTCTTCTGAGATCGAGGGACGGGCCCCGCAAAGCTGTGAGAAGAGGACGCGAGTACATTCTGTAACTGTCAAAGATGGAACCTCGGATTATGGATTGCACCGAATTAACGGTCCAACAGTGCTTTTTAAGAAATAGCACTATTGGTAAGTAATTGAGCAAGACAATTGAAGTTTCTTGAAAAAGAATAAACATGTATCAGATTTATATTATGGATACTTCAATTCTATCATCCAAATATCAAGTTTTGATACCAAAAGAGATTCGTATGAAATTAGATCTGAAGCCAGGCCAGTGTCT
>JBNKZP010000143.1:0-3474 GCA_050301675.1 Puniceicoccaceae bacterium | reverse complement strand
GGCCATGTAGAACCATCAATTTAGAGGAAGTGTTAGATGATCCTTTTTTTAAACAGAAGTACATTTTGCACTTTGATGCACGTGATGTGCTTCGGGCGCGTAAACCGAACTAGGAATTTTACAAAATTGATTGCTACTGGAAGCCCCGGACTCCTGTCTGGCGCTACGTCACTTCCTTTGTTTCGTAGAGTTCCATCAGATAAACTGAATTCAACTGACGCTGCCAATGCGGTGATTGGTGGTCCCAGAGGTGCCAAGTCTTATTCCTTTTCCATAATCCGCTTTAAGCCACATAGTTCTTGCCCCTTACTTGTAATCTGATGTTATCTTGGAAAATTACCAAAAGTGAGGCCCCAAAACAAAAAACTCATGAAGCCCTATTCTCAGTCACCTCAGAAGTTAGTTGAAAGACGGCGCGGTTCTATAAATTTTCTCAAATTACTGCTGATTGTTTTATTCTCAGCAGCTGTTGTCTACAGCATCAAATATTTCGATATACCATATCTTGTTGGAGTTTCCAAATCTCCCAAATCCGTCAAAATGGTGCCTGCAATAACGGCCTGTCTGGTAGAGATTCGAGGTGATAAAGGAAGCGGAACAGGATTTTTTGTAGAGCTTAAAGGCAAAAATTTCATTGTTACGAACCAACATGTCCTGTCAGGAAATGAAACGATCGAATTCTATGCTTCTGATGGAGAAACGATTGCAACCGGCGACATCTTCGGTGCGGAAGGTTATGACGTGGCACTGATTCAAGTCGATTCACCTCCGGCAACTTTGACTGTTAAAGATGAAATCGACAAACTGAAACTGGAGGACAAAAAAGTTATCATTCCGGGCAATGCTCTGGGCGATGGTGTATTTTCTGCGATCAAAGGAAAGGTGTTGGCGGTTGGTCCCCAATTGATCGAAGTCGATGCAAAATTCGTTAGCGGTCACTCGGGTAGCCCCATCATTACCAAAAATATGCTTGGCAATTACTCGGTTCTAGGGGTTGCAACATTTACTAAAACGACCAAACTTCAGGGACGTGATCAGTTGAGTCGATACGACGAAACCCGCTGGTATGGATATCGGCTGGATAATATCCAGAAATGGCAGAAAATAACCTGGGATCGTTTCTCCCGAGAAGCAAAGCGCCTTAACGAAGTTGAAACCCGTACAGAAGATATTGTTCGTTATTTTACTACCGGGAGAGGTCCTATTGCCAACGATCCCGACATAATCGCTTTGAGCAGAGATATGCAAAAGTCCGGGACTATCGGGCAACGTTCAATTGAATCGTATGAACATACATTTAAGTCCTACATTACACGAATTTTGTTAAAAGATATCGAGCAAAGTCATTTCTACCATTACGATTATCATCGCGAACGATTCGAGTATCAGAAAAAGATTCGTGAAGAGATGGCCGAATTTATCAGGCAAGAAGTGTTTTTCCAGTAGCGCTTAAAATAACAGCAAAACAGGATTTTATCTCATGATTGTGTTTTCAAGAAGTCTCGGCTGTTACGCTTGATTTTTTTGATGCGCGAACTCATTCGCTGAAGGTCGCGCTTATCCATTTTATCAATAAAGAGTTCTCCATTGATATGATCGTTTTCATGGAGGATACAGCGCCCGAGTATGCCGTTGGCCTCAATGATATGTGGATTGCCGTCAATGTCCTGATATTCACAGCGAACGCCGATTGGACGCTCTACCTTGCCACGTATATCAGGGAAGGAGAGACACCCTTCTTCATATGCTTCTATTCGAGGATCAAGGATCGAAACCTTCGGGTTGGCAAGCGCCATGGGCATGATCAAGTCGAGAGGTGGCTTCTTTCCATCCAGTTTGTAATCGAAACCAGCTTGCTCGCCTTCCGGAGGGCATACATCCATTACAAAAAACTGCAGCGCTAGGCCCACCTGCTGGGCCGCCAGACCGATGCCATTTGCATCGTACATCGCCTCAACCATGTTGTTGGCGAGTTCTGCCAGTGAGTCGTCAAATTGTGTGACCGGGTCACCTTTTTTGCGCAGTATTGGTTCGCCATATTGGGTAATTCTTAAAGCCATTTGATTACGCTTAAGTGCTTACAAAGCCTTGTAAAGTTTCTTGTGTTAACCCCGGATTCTGCAAACTGATGATACTCCTCGTACTTTGATTTACACCCTGCCCAAATCAAAGTGCAATTCCATAGTTGCCAGTTTACCTTGAGAGCATTTCAGTATCTGCACTATGGAGTCAGTATTGATACTGGTCGTCGGAATTTTGATTGGAGCAGTCCTCGTCTACGGACTGTTGCATCGCAGGCAGACGCGTGCCGATAAAGAATTGCAAACAATGCGAGATGCGTATTTTGCGACCAAAGAAACACTTGCACGTGTCGAATCCCAGCGAGAAGCAGAACTAAAAGCTGCCGCTGAAAAACTTGCACTGCTTGAGGAAGCAAAAGCAAATTTGCAGGATAGCTTCAAAGCGCTTTCATCGGAAGCGCTTTCCAAAAACAACGAGTCCTTCCTCAACCTGGCAAAAGCCACTCTGGAAAAATATCAGGAAGGCGCAAAAGGCGATCTGGAAAAGCGCCAGCAAGCCATTAACAAAACTGTCGAGCCAGTGAGCGAGGCGCTAAAGGTATTTAATGAACGTGTTTCCAAAATCGAAGAGCGCCGTACTGAGACAGATGCAAGTTTGCGTGAAAAACTAAAGCAACTAGCCGAGTCACAACTTCAATTAAGCCGGACGACCAGCAGCCTGGTTCAGGCATTGCGAGCGCCACAAGTTCGCGGTCAGTGGGGAGAACTGCAATTGCGACGCACCGTCGAGATGGCTGGAATGCTTAACTATTGTGATTTTGAAGAGCAGTCTTCAATTGAGACAGAAGACGGGCAGCGCCAGCGTCCGGACATGCTGATTCGACTGCCGAATGAGCGGCGCGTGGTTGTCGACTCGAAGGTGCCGCTGGCTGCCTACCTGGATGCACTCGAATCGGATGATCCGGATGTGCAGACTCAACGCATGCAAGCCCATGCCCGTCATTTACGCGAACACATCAAAGGTTTGTCTGCAAAGTCATACTGGACTCAATTTGACGATACGCCCGAATTTGTTGTATTGTTCATTCCCAACGAAGCTATTTTCAGCGCAGCGCTGGAGCAGGATCCCAGCCTGATTGAACTGGGTGTGGCAAACAAAGTCATTTTGGCAACACCCACAACCCTGATCGCTCTGCTCAAAGCAATTGCCTATGGCTGGCAGCAAGAAGCAATTGCACGCGAAGCCAAAGAGATCAGTGCATTGGGCAAAGAACTTTACGACCGCATTGGCGTTATTGTCAGTCATCTTTCCAAGCTAGGTAAGAGTCTTGATCAAACGGTTGGCCATTATAACAAAGCCGTCAGTTCGGTAGAGACCCGACTGCTTACCACTGCTAGGAAATTTCAAGCGCTGGAGAGTGTATCCACTGAAGAAGAAGCCGAGATTAAAACA
>JBNKZP010000142.1:0-3527 GCA_050301675.1 Puniceicoccaceae bacterium | reverse complement strand
CACCGGTCATGGAGGGCGAAGTGAGTTGGTTGATGTTCATTTCTTCACAAAGTTCGATCAGTCGCAGTCCTTTGCCGGTTACGTTGAGTTCGCGTCCTTCGCGAGCAATATACTGCTGACGTAGCAGTCCTTCGATAATGGCTGCTCGGGTTGCCGGTGTTCCCAGTCCACGTTCGGACATGGCTTCGCGCTGCTCATCGTCGTCGATGAGTTTGCCGGCGCCTTCCATTGCTGAGAGAAGTGTTGATTCCGTGTAGCGCGCCGGTGGGGTAGTTTCTTTTTCCAGTAATTGTACCTCCTGAGCCTGCGCGGATTCGCCTTCAGTAACGGCAACCAGTTCGTCTTTATCGGTGGCAACTCCGGCAACGCGTCCGTAGACCGCCAGATAGCCAGGATTGATCAGGGTTTTACCAGTGCAAAGAAAGGTATCTGTTTCATTCCCATGCTGAATTGTTGTGAGGCGCCGGGTTGTCTGAAATTCTGCAGGTGGAAAGAATGCAGCAATGAAGCGTTTAACGATCATGTCGTAGACTTTGGATTCTTGATCGGAGAGCTTAACGACGCGACCGGTGGGGATGATGGCAAAGTGGTCGGACACTTTTGCGTTGTTGAAGATACGTTTGGAAAATTTGACGCGCTGGTTTTCCATAGCGTCGGCAGCCCATTTAGAGACAGATAGTTTGGAATGAGCCAATTCACGAATGGTTTCATGAACTTTGGCTATGTAATCTTCCGGCAAGTATCGGGAGTCTGTTCTTGGATAGGTCACCATTTTGTGGCGTTCGTAGAGAGCCTGAGTAATGGCGAGTGTGTTTTTCGCTGTAAAGGGGGCTTCACGCTGGAGTGTCGTGAGGTCGTAGAGTTGCGGGGCTATTTGTCGGACAGGCTTGGTCTGCTCACTGACGATGCCGGTCTTGTTCTGGCATCGTTGATTGATGGTCTCAGCCAGAGCTTTGTCCCAAATACGTTCGGCCCGATCATGAGGTTTTGTCGCATCTTTTTTAAATGCAGGATTGATCCATTTGCTTGTATACACTCCTTTTTCAACTGCAAAGTCGGCGTGTACTTCGTAGTAGTCTTCTGGCTTGAAGGCTTTGATCTCGCGTTCACGGCTGGCCAGAATTGCAAGGGTCGGGGTTTGTACACGACCGGCTGCGGTGATGTTAAATCCGCCGTGTCTTGAGCGAAAGCAGGTAAGCGCGCGGGTAGAATTCAAGCCCACTAGCCAGTCAGCTTCGGAGCGGCATTTCGCGGCATCTTTCAGGTGGTTCATTTTCTCACCGTCCAGCAGCTTGTCCCATGCTTCAATGATGGCATCTGTTGTCATTGAGCGCATCCAGAGACGTTTGACTGGCTTCTGGATGTTACCGATTTCCATGATGTATTGAAAAATGAGTTCACCTTCACGTCCCGCGTCGCAGGCGTTGATGATTACATCATATTCTTTTTTCCTGGCCAGCCCAAGAACGTGTTTCAACCGGCTTTCGGTCTTTTCAATGGGTTGGAGTTCAAATTTTTCGGGAATTGCCGGAAGGGCATTAAAGTTCCATGGTAGTTTTTTGCCGTTTTCTCCCGTTGGCATTTTCAGTTCTACCAGGTGACCGACTGCTGAGGTAATGGCGGCATTGTCATTTTCAAAATACTGCGCGTCGCGGGCTTTCCCTTTTTTTTCGAATTTACCCAATCGCCCAGCAAGCGCCCTCGATAGATCGGTGGCGACAGAAGGTTTTTCTGCGATAATTAAATATTTCATATGTTTTGGTCTTGTAAAGCTTGGGAAACAAATCTTTCGAATTTGTTGGAATCGTCTATGTGCGAACAGATCTGTACAAATTTGTGTAAATGTGAAAATTAGTTTTGGTTAAAAAAGGTGAATAAATCTGGCGTCAATCCTGTTTATAGTTTTGAGGTATCTTTTCTGTAAAATAGAACCTTACATTTGTTTCCATGTTCCGTAAATTCCGCGAGAATCTAATGCTGAAGGCAGATGCATTTGTCCAGTTTACAGTAGATGTTATTTATGATCGAAGACAGGGTAAGGCTGCAGAATGGTACGCTCTTTTTCTGAATTTGTTATCCTACCTCTATGGTTTTGCTGTACGGTTGCGGCTGTATCTGTATGAACATCGCATCTTTCGCAATAAGCCGCTAGGATGTCTGGTTGTGGTTGTGGGCAATCTTACTGTTGGCGGAACCGGCAAAACGCCCATTGTAGAAAAATTTGCCCGAACGCTAACTGAGCGTGGACGTAAAGTAGCGATTCTAAGTCGAGGTTACAAAAGCAAAAAAGAGCCACTGCTAAAAAAAATCTGGCGTAAACTCTCTCATGGCGAAGAAGCGCCTCCTCGGATAGTTAGCGATGGCAAAAGGGTCTTGCTCGACTCCGAAGTTTCTGGCGACGAACCTTACATGCTGGCTAAAAACTTGCCTGGGGTCGTTGTGCTCTGTGATAAAAACAGGGTTAAAGCAGGGTCTTTTGCAATCCGTCGCTATGGTTGTGATACTTTGATCCTGGATGATGGCTTTCAGTATTTACCGCTCAAGGGACGATTGAATCTGCTATTGGTTGACAAGACAAATCCGTTTGGCAATCAACATCTTCTGCCGCGTGGAATCTTACGCGAGCCGATCCGGCACCTGTCCCGTGCCAGCTATATTTTTCTCACCAAGTCAGACGGCAAGCAGGATGAAGTCTTGCTTGAACTGATCCGTGAGCACAATCCCAAAGCGGAAATCATTGAGTGCGCTCACCAGCCACAGTTTCTGCAGTCAATCGAAGATGGCAAGCGGCACTCACTGGACATTTTAAAGGGCGCTCGTATTGCTGCATTCAGTGGGATTGCATCTCCGGAGAGCTTTGAGAATATGCTGCGAAGTTTTGGGGCTGAGATTCACTATAATCGTCGTTTTCTGGATCATCATCGATTTACGCGTTCGGAAATTGAAAGGCTCTACAGCCAGGCAGATGAAACAAAGCTCGATATGATCGTAACGACCGAAAAAGATGCGGTACGCTTGTTCCAAGACATCAAGCCGAAGATTCCTCTCTACTTTCTCAGACTCGAGATTGAGATATTGTCCGGAGAGGAAGATTTCGAAGCAGCTACTGCCCGAATCTGCCTACCCAAAAACGTATCTGCCCAATTACCTGCTTTGAAACGGCAGTGAAATAATTCGGGTTAATTTTATGCGGTAAACGTAGCGTGGCGCTGTAAGCGAAATCTTTCATCACCGTAGCACATACTTTTCATAGAAAAGTCTTACTCTTGATCTTGGTCGTAATCTGTATCATTCTTTGCAGTAATCTTAAAAAAATTGCACCTTTGATAAGGTACTAAAGTCGACAGTTTTTTGTACATGAGTATTGCAACTAAAACCGGTGACGATGGCACAACTTCGCTACTTTTTCGAAAGCGCGTGGCCAAATCACATCCACGCGTTGTTGCTTATGGACAAGTAGATGAGCTAAGTTCCGCACTGGGCCTTTGCCGGGCAGTCAGCAAGGATCAAGCTATCAAAGCACAGAT
>JBNKZP010000141.1:0-3607 GCA_050301675.1 Puniceicoccaceae bacterium | reverse complement strand
CGCATCAAGGAGCAAATGCTACTATTCAGTGATCGCACCAGTGCTCATCAATGGTGGACCAATCAATATCGCTTGCTGCTCTCAGCGTTGTCCTACACGTTGATGGAAGCCCTGCGCCGTTTAGGTCTGAAGGATACCGTTCTTGAGAAAGCTCAAGTCGATACGATTCGGTTAAAACTGATCAAGATCGGTGCAGTGATTACTCGCAACACTCGCCGGGTCTGTATCCACTTGAGCCAAGCTTATCCGCTCAAGGAACTCTTTGCGCAATTAGTGAGCAAATTAGTGCCGAGTTGACCCAATCTTGAGCTGCCCCGGCTCACTTAAAGAATGGGGGTTGGGGCAACTGTGTCCACGTATTTAAAACTATCGGATTTTTGCTTCAAAAACTGCAAATCCAGTCAGTTGAAATGAACAATTGAGCGATTTGAGAAAATCAGTCCCAACTCACTCACTCATGAAATATTCGGGTTAGGATCATTGCTATCGATTTCAAAATCTGGATTGCCCTCACCGGTATAGATTCCAGTTCTGACTAATATAATGCTATAGTCATCGGTAACCGCATCAATTGCGTCTTGTATTATGTTGTAATCCGCCAATGAACCTTTGCCTACTATGTAAGTTGCAGTTGGGGTAACAGCAGCATCGATTGGATTACCGCCACTACCACGCAACTCGTAGATGTTTGGATAGCCATCTCCATCGAAGTCTAACATTGCGTCATCAACCGCTGGATCCAGTCCGTTGTTGGCTCGCTCTTCCTCATCTGTCATACCGTCTCCATCGGTGTCCACTTCTGAACTTTCCGAAGCTGCTAATGAAGCAATAAATATCTCTTCGTCGACAGAAACAGATTCTGACACACGAAAATTAGCTGTTGGTAAACTTGTTGTTCTTTTCTTCCCGCCGGATTTTTTAACAACTTCAGTATTATTTTTTTGACTCAGTCCGGCTGGTTCAACATGAGATATTTTTAATCTATCAAAATAAACCTCTTTTTCATCGTTTGTTTCTGCTTCAATCTGATCGAATTGAATTACGCTCGAATCGATGAAAGGAACATTTTCTGCAATCAGTACGCCATTGAGAAAAAAATCGTAGAGGTGGCTGGCATAATCCAGTTTGTAAACATACCACAGCTGTTCTGAAACGAAACCGTCTTCCAGTTCGACATAGCTGCCGGTAGATTGCCAGATACCGCCACCAACACCATTACCATATACAAAGACTAATTCACCCAGACTATCTTCCGCATTTACCAAACCGGTCATTGCAGCAATCGGATAGTTGCTTATCTCCGGAAGCTCCGAATAAGATGAAACCACGCCCGGTAGCAAGTAAAAATCGGCATAGACGACACTGTCTAAAGGCAGAAGATCAAACGTTCGTGATTGATTGTCATCGGTATTCCCTGAATTGACAGGCAACCAGATAAACTGCATTTCAATAGGCATGTCGTCTACCGCAACAGGTTCACTAGTTGACGCATTTGCCGGAGGATTTAAAATCCCGACTACAAAGCCATGATCATCCGCTTGAAAAGCGCTCTGTGAGTAAACTAAAACCACCCCGAAAACGGAACAAACGAATCCAACAAGAAATTTACTAAACTTTCTAAAGCGCTTTGTGGGGTTTATCTTTCTCATTTTCTGGGGAGGTAAAGGGTAAGTAGTTTATTGGGATAAGTCCTCATAATTAATTTAAGAATTGCTAATGTCAACCATTAATTTTACTTTTTTTATTTTTTGCTAACGCCCTATTAAGTAACATACTTCGTAGCACGCAGCTTTAAGTGTTGCAGGGTACCGAGGTGCCTCCACGATGGACGTGTAAAATCCTATGTCAGCTATTACGATTCAAACAATTGGCACGCGTATCTCTAAATGGGGAGAAGGCCCTATCTGGTGGAACGATTGCTTAGTCTACGTCGACATCGAAGGACACGCTCTCGTCAAACTTGATATCAACACAAACAAAGAAACAGTCTGGGATGTCGGCGAACGCATCGGTACCGTTGTGCCTCGCGAAAGCGGCGGCTTCCTCTACGCAGGAGACACAGGCATCATTGCTTTCGACCCGGAAACAGGCACTAAGCAAAGACTCGCGGACCCCGAATCGGAAAAACGCGCAACAAACCGTTTTAATGACGGTAAATGCGACCCAGTTGGCAGATTCTGGGCAGGCACCATCAGTTTGGTTAAAAAAACCGGTGACGCCGCTCTTTACATGTTGGATACGGATGGAACACTGCATCTAAAAATCGATGCGGTCACTAACTCAAACGGCATCTGTTGGAGCCCCGATGCTACCAAACTTTACTACATCGACACCCCTACTAAACAGATCCGTGCCTACGACTACGACCGTGACAGTGGCAATATCTGCAACGCCTCTATCGCCGTTGATACATTGGCTCACGGCCTCAAAGACTCACCGGACGGAATGACCATCGATGTCAACGGCAACCTATGGGTAGCGTTCTGTCACGGCGGTTGCGTCGCCTGCTTCGATCCATCCTCTGATAAACTTCTGCATCGGATTGATCTCCCTTGTATGGAAACAACCGCCTGCACATTTGGCGGTCCCGAACTGGATCGCCTTTTTGTCACAACCGGAATTCACAAAAGCATCGAAGAGCCCAATGCCGGCAAAGTCTTTGTCATCGACGGACTCGGCGTAAAAGGAATGCCCGCCTTTGAATATCGAACTTCTGAACGTTGAATATCAAAAGCCTGATACCAGTGACAAAATGTTAGAAATGATAGGATCGAAATCGAGCCAGACTATGGCGTTAATCGGGGTTTCTAGTCTGACTGGTTCGAGGTGTGTGAATAACTACAGCATGTCCTGCAAAGCTCTGAAGCATAGCGAGAAAGAGCACAGAGAATCCGGAGCAGCAAAGCCGCAACCAAAGTTCGCAACACAGAAAGCTTATGTTCCACCAGATATCGGCTCAGCGTAGCGTGACGCTTTAACGAACGATTTGTCTCCTTGCACACTGAACTTTCGCTAAAGCGTCAAGCTACGTGCATACTGAAAAATAAGACGATAGTATTACGAAGACTGACAGGGCAACACTTATAGAACTTTCATCTTGTTTTCAGTCATAAGAGTTTAATCGGGTAAAACAGACAAACTCACACGAAAGAGTTTAATTTTGATTTGTAGCAAAAATGAATAACAAGGTTAACTCAGAAATGTGGCATAGAAATAAGAGAGGTGCAGGTTCAAGACATGGTATACAAAAAAGGTTCAGGACATGGTATACAGTTTTGCTTCGATAACTTATCTCAGAAATGAGTGAGTTATCATGCCTTGGAAAGAAAAAACAATGATTAACGAACGAACCGAGTTTGCGCTCAGGAGCCTTCAAGCCGGCATAAACTTTACTGAACTATGCGCCGAATATGGCATCAGTCGCCGTACTGGCTATAAGTGGAAGCAACGTTTCCTTGATGATGGAGCCTCGGCGATGGCTGACCAGTCCCGCCGACCGGCAAACAGTCCAAACCAACTCTCTGAGGAGGAGGTGTGCAGGATTGCCCGCTTACACGAACGTCACAAACACTGGGGGCCAAAGAAAATACACAAGCTCTACAGCGAT
>JBNKZP010000140.1:0-3632 GCA_050301675.1 Puniceicoccaceae bacterium | reverse complement strand
AAAATCGAGGCATAGGAAAGTGGGATCAATAATTTCGATGCAGCAATCCCCATTTCCCGCGAGAGTGAGAGCACAACAGGCATCAGAACGATGACGACCGGGGTGTTGTTGATAAATGCAGAAGCAGCAGCAATACCGATCACCATAACAAAAACAAATCCTTTGTAAGGGAATTTAACCAATTTGCGCAGATAAGATGTTAAAAGCTCAATAGCGCCGGTGCGTTGCAAAGCTCCGCTAACGATGAACATTCCAGCGATAGTCAAGGGCGCAGAATTTCCGAAGACGCCCAATAAACTGTCAAGTGTCGGAAGCTCGGTGCTTTGAGTCAGCATGCTGACAAAAATCAACACACCAAACACGGTAATGGCGGTAAGATCGGCAGAAATACGCTCCATTATGAAACTTGTGATTGCAAAAATCAGAAGCGCAAAAACAAATACTATTTCCCAAGTCATTATAAAGTGGATGTTTTGGTTTGTGGGGAAGAATCAACTGGTAGTTACCGAATCATCTTGTTCCTCACTACGTGCCCAGAAATAAAAAGAAATTCCCAGTATTGTCAGGGAAAAAATCATATTTACAATTTTCATGATGATTCCACCGAGTATCTGGTCACTCAAAGGATCCAATCCAACAATCCTGGGAGCCCAGACGTATGTTGGGTAGAGCGGTTTTCCTGCAAATGATAAAAATGCAAAAACAGGAAGCTGACCTACCATCAACAGAAAAATAGCAACCATTCGTACTCCATAGCTACTACGCGGGACCTGCTTCGAAGTTGTAAGATAAGGCCAAAGCATCAGTATGCCGGGCAGAAAAATAGTCCAGTGCTCAAGTATGTGGATACGTTTATCGTGTAATGCCGCCTCATAAAGAACTGGCACGTGCCAGACGGTAAAGATAAAGATAAACAGCAGCCCGCCCAAAGCCGGATGAGTTAGAACACGCATTGATTTGTGCAACCATCTTGGCTGGAGCAAGCAATCAATCAGCCACGTCGGAGTTCCTAGTATAAAAAGCACCGGACTTACATAAATCAGCAACATATGTTGTACCATATGTGCACTGAACAGAAATTGTTCGCCGATTTGATCCAGCGGAGAACCTACTGACAGATAGATAATTATTAAACCCGAGTAGAATAAAATAATTTCTTTAATCGGAAAAGTTGCCTGCGGGGCAATATGTTTACGCAAGGGGCCTGTACCAAGTGCATACAGCCACCCGACAGCGAGTAGTGTAATTAATAAAAGGGGTTCTGTATGCCAGTGGAGTTGCATTAGCTTGTTATTTAATAAATACTCTCTTGCACTTCACAATTGAATTTACCACTCATTTTTCTAAATTGCGCATTATGAATATTGAAATCATGCCCTCCATACTGAATGCATCCTCCCTGGCTGAAATGGATCCCGAGATCGCAGCTGCCATCACAGCTGAGCGTAAGCGTCAGGAAAGCCATATCGAATTGATTGCATCGGAGAATTTCACCTATCCCGCTATCATGGAAGCTCAGGGCAGTGTATTAACTAACAAGTACGCTGAAGGTTATCCGGGCAAACGCTATTATGGTGGCTGCGAACATGTAGATGTTGTCGAAGAACTTGCAATCCAAAGAGCCAAAGAACTCTTCGGCGCAGATCATGCGAATGTGCAGCCACATTCCGGCAGTCAGGCAAATGCTGCTGTTTATTTGTCCGTACTGCGCCCCGGTGACAAAATTCTTACAATGAATCTTTCAGATGGCGGTCATCTCACTCATGGCCATCCCATGAATTTCAGTGGTATTTACCATGAAGTTGTCAACTACGGTGTTGATGCTGAAAGCGGGTTAATTGATTATGATGCAATACTTGAAACTGCGCGTGCGGAAAACCCTAAAATGATTACTGTCGGCGCTTCAGCGTATTCGCGCGTTATTGATTTTGAGCGCATGAGTGAAATTGCTCGGGAAATAGGCGCATACTTAATGGCCGACATCGCGCATATCGCTGGTCTTGTGGCTGCAGGCGTACATCCTTCTCCGGTTCCTCATGCAGACTTTGTCACAACGACGACACACAAGACACTTCGCGGCCCGCGCGGTGGACTTATCTTGTGCAAAGCAGAACACGCAAAAAAAATTGATTCAGCCGTATTCCCCGGAATCCAGGGCGGCCCGCTCATGCATGTGATTGCAGCCAAGGCAGTCTGCTTCAAAGAGGCTTTGACTGAAGACTTCAAAGCTTACCAACGACAGGTAGTCAACAATGCCAAAGCGCTTGCAGATACGCTGATTGAAAAAGGTCACCACATCATAAGCGGAGGCACTGAAAATCATCTCATGATGATTGATTTGCGCAAAAAAGATCCGGAACTTACTGGAAAGATTGCTCAGATCGCGCTCGATAAAGCACATATAACCGCAAACAAAAATACTGTTCCTGGTGAAACTCGCAGCCCCTTTCAAACCAGTGGCATCCGCCTGGGAACACCCGCAGTTACCAGCCGCGGCATGGTTGAAGCCGACATGGTTCGGATTGCCGAAGCAATTGATCTTGTCCTTGGTGCACCTTCCGATGATGAAATTATTGCTCGGGCCAGTGCAATTGCACAAAATCTGTGCCGGAAACATCCTTTGCCATATGCGATTGCATGACCGGTTGAAAAACGCAATTTTTTCAAAAAAAGATGGACTTAAACGATAGCAAACTCTAACTTACCATTTTTAAGTTAATGATAATCATTAGTTACTCATATAATAAAATCATGAATATAAATAAACATACGCCGACTCGCTCAGGTTTTACCCTGATTGAACTACTTACTGTTATTGCCATTATTGGTATTCTCGCTGGAATACTCATCCCTACGATTGGTTTAGTTCGAAAGAATGCAGCAAAGACAAAAGCTGCCAGTGATCTACGTCAGATTGCAACTGCCTACAACGCTTTTTCAACTTCCGGACCACGAACAAGAACAATGACCTCCGCTGCTTGGACGCCAGGAACAGCACAAGCCAACAATATGGGTGGATGGGCTCAGGTTCTGGCTCAATTAGGTGGATTTAATGAAGCTGCCGGTTATTTCGTTGATTCAGCCTCTGATGTAGCGGGACTAGCTACAATCCCTCAATCCGTACTTGACTTGACGGTAGATCCAGTTGTTCCAACAGCTCTGTGGGTTGCTGCAGCTAATGCCGGGGCGATCAGTTATAATGCTGCTGTTGGCATTCCACCCAATGCTCGTGGCACAATTACACCTCTCATCTGGACCAAAGGAGTCGGTGCTACTGCAAATCAATCTACATGGGACGCAACCAGCCCATGGGAAGGTGAAGGCGGTCACATCGGCTTCTTGGATACACATGTCGCTTTTTACACTGACCTAACTGGACAACTTCAAGTGCCAGCAGGTACTACTGTGAATAGCATTGCCGATGCTTTTCCAACAGCAACTCCAGCAGTAACAGTAGCTCCTTAATTCTTTACTCGTTACAAAAACCCGAACTTCAGAAAAGTTCGGGTTTTTTTATACATAATTAGGCAATGGCTAATCCAATTTACATATTCGGACATCAAAATCCGGATGCAGATGCGATTTGTGCAGCAATTGCTTACGAAGCTTACAAGCATGCTACAGGCTCGACC
>JBNKZP010000139.1:0-3786 GCA_050301675.1 Puniceicoccaceae bacterium | reverse complement strand
GAGAAAGGACTGCAGTTGCTCGGCCATGCTCAGGAATATCAGAATACTGACCAGCGCGCCTACAGCATAGCTGATCATCAGGCCAATAATCAATACAGTGACTATGTCTGCTTTGTTGGACAACAGCAGTACGGCAAAAAGCGTTAGAGCTGCACCGCCGCTGGCTGCGAAAATTATCAGAAGTTGTCCGGAAAAATTAAGTTGTTCGGTGAGTTGAATGCCAACAGGAGCAACTGCAAGTACGACAATTGCTACACCGAGACTGGCTCCTGAATTGACTCCAAGTACGTAAGGGTCTGCAAGCGGGTTTCTGAAAAGGGTCTGCATCATGAGACCTGCTGTTGCAAGTGAGGCACCGGCCAATATTGCAGTCAGGATGCGTGGCATGCGAAAGTCGAAAATGATCTGCCGTAGAATTGGGTCGGCTCCGGAACTGTCCATCAAAGTCGTGATGATTGTCTTGAGATCGAGTGGTACTGCACCGATGCAGAGACTCAACAGAATCACCAAAATTAATATTACAGTAAGCAGCCCAAAGAGCAGAGTGCGACGAAGTAGAAAATCGGCTGTATTTGGTTTGAACATCCATCAACCTTTTTTTTCTAAATCAAACATGACCGCTACGGCATGCGCATAAACATTAAGGGCCAAAGTGCGTGCTTCACTGGAAAACCGTGACAGATTTTCCAACATGATGCCCGAATTCACTTCCATGATTTTCATTTCATTGCCGGTCTGAATTACATCGACGGACGCAAACCGCATGCCAGTTGCTGCACAGGCTTTTCGGGCGAGTTCCAGTACGTTTTTCCGGATTCCCGGGTTGAGCGAAAACCGCGGAGTCGCCCCCATGCCCAAATTGTGTTTCCAGATGACTGGAATTTTTGCATCCCGATCCGGAATTGCATCGAGTGGAAAGGCTGGACTGCTCAATGCGGCTTCAAGTAGTTCAGGATCGTGTGAGTTATCTGCTTGCAATAGTTCAAAAAAGGTCGAATTTCCATTGCCGATAACACAAGGGCGTTGCTTTTCGTAGCAAAGCAATTCCGTATCGTCCAATATGACGACTCGATATTCTGCTTCTACCGTGTAATAGGGAGACACCGTAAGTCCCTTGGCGGAGGCGTGGACTTTTTGAAATGTTGCTTCGAGTTCGGCCTGATTATTAACTTTGAATACATCATTTCCGCCGGTGCCCTGATTGGATTTGCATACTATCGGATAACCTGTTTTTTCGGTGTACTGAATTGCTCGGAGCCAGTTGCCGCCTGTGCCGATATACTCCGCCATATCCGGAGCGAGAAAAAGCGTATGCTCAACATGTGGAATCGTGTGTTGCGCCAGGACATCGGACAGAGCGCTTTTATCGTTTGCAATCAGGGCAGATGCGGCTGGGTTGAGATCAAAGTTATATCCGTAAATATAACGAGTGATCCCGCGGCGATGGAGTCTGATAATCCAATCATGCGAAAAGGATGAAAAATCGATTTGGTGCTTAGCCGCGATGAAACGAAGGGCTTCCACCAAAAAACGGGTTTTGTTTGTGTAAAGTTTTAAGTTCAAGACTGAAAGGTTTTCCCGTTGACTTCAAATTTCAAGATGTTTTCTCGTTAGTTACTCCCAGGTATTACTGTATTGATATGAATCTGTTCTTAATTCTTCTGATCGTTGCTGGTGTTGCTTTCATTCTGTGGATGATGAAAGGTAAACGTGATAATCTGAACTCTGATAATCCTCAAAATCAGGCGATTGGTATACAGCAAGTCGGCGTTGGTAACATTCTATCATTGAGTGGCATCGGAGAGGAAATTGAGGATTTTGATGTAGTTGTTCAGGCAAAGCACCTGTATGTCGAGGATGGTTTTGAGTGGCATGAATTAGAGTGCGAGCGAGGTGCAGAAAAGGTGTGGATTGAGATCGAAATGGACGATGAACTCGAACTTTCCATCTGCAGGAATCAAATGAGTATTGAGGATGCGGGATTCTCAATCGATGATTTGAAGCGAATCGAGCAGGATGATAAGGGCAAGTTGACCGTAGGTGGGGTGAAATATACTTTTGAAGACTGGGGCGAGGCGAGTTTTTACCGAAATCAGGATCGCAATCGGGGAGAGCGATTTAAGTATTGGGATTTTGAGTCAAAGGACGGGCGTAAATTTCTAACAGTTGAGCGTTGGGGACAGCGAGAGTATCAGGTATTTTTGTCAGAGGAGCTTCGCCCGTCGCAATACAGAATCATATAAGCTGCCCTATGAATTGGTTTATAGCATACATTGCAATTCCGGCGGCTTACATTCTCGCAGGTGGTTTCGTCATCACATTTGCAAAGCTCGTTAAGGACTGGACGACGAGCTACTCATTGCAGGCGGAACTTGCCGAACGTGATAATCCGGCTTTGGCGGTCGCGGTTGTGGGTTATCTGCTGGGCGTGGTTGCTGTTTTTATAGGAGCATTGCTTGGGCCTTCGAAGGGTTTTCTTTTAGATATCACGTTTGTGTGTGGGTATTCGTTATATGGCGTTCTTTTGCTCAATCTTTCGCGTTGGATCAATGACAAGTTTATTTTGTATCAATTTTGTAACCGCAAAGAGATCATAGAAGACAAAAACCTAGGCACGGGCGCTGTATTGTTTGCTTCCTATCTGGCCTCAGGTTTGATCGTTGGAGGATCGGTGCAGGGAACAGGTGGAGGATTACACACAGCATTCGTTTTCTATCTTCTCGGGCAAATAGTGATGATCCTATTTACTCGGATTTATGAGCGTATCATCCCCTTCAAAGTTCATGATGAAATTGAGCGTGACAATGTAGCTGCCGGAGTTGCTTTCGCGGGCGCTATGCTTGCGATTGGGATTGTTTTGATGCAAGCATGCAGTGGTGATTTTATTGGCTGGAGTTATAACCTGCTCAAGTTTGCCAGTGAATCAGTCGCTTTGTTTTTGTTGTTACCGTTGGTCCGTTATTGTTTTGATCGATTTATTTTTTCAAGAGTGGACCTGAATCGAGAAATATCTGAGGATAAAAACTTGGCTGCCGGCTTTTTAGAGGCGGGTGGCATGGTGGCGTTTGCCCTTATTTTTATGGCAGCGCTGCTATAAATTTTGATTGTTGAATATATTATGGTAAATGCTGGAAACAACTTCGGGATAAAGCAAATGCCCGTGATATTGGCTGTTTTTTCACTGATTTGTCTGACTACTGCTTTCGTATTTAATCTGCAGAAGGGTAAAGTGCGCACTTTCACATTTAAACCCTCTCCGGGTGGTACGACTCAACCTCAGCGGTTTGAGGTTGAACGTGATAACCAGGTTTATTTGGTTAAGTACAGCCGCCCCGTAAGTCGCCTTCAGGAGAATAAAGATTGGGTGAATGCGGACATAACAATTGAGACTGAAGATGGTCAGGTGATTACAAGTTTCGGGGGTGATTTTTGGCGGGCCAGTGGCTATGACGAAGGCCATTGGAGTGAAGCAAGAAGTCAAAATGATATAAAGGTAACGATTCGGCACAAAGGCACCTATTTTTTGGAGGTTGATTTATCCTCCAACCGCAGTCGCCTTGATGCTGAGTTGTCGGTTAAGTTAATTCCCAAGCGTGCAAGTGCACTGCCATTTACCGTGTTAGGGTCTTTTGCTTTGATAATCGCGATTGGCCTTGGATATTACGAACAAAAATCAAGGTTTCAGATTTAAATCATTATGCTGTTAAAAAATATCATCTTTATTGGAATTTTAGGGGTCTTGTATTTATTTGTCTGGTCGCTTTCGATGCGTGGTTATGGCTATGC
>JBNKZP010000138.1:0-3802 GCA_050301675.1 Puniceicoccaceae bacterium | reverse complement strand
ATTACCAGCGATCAAAGTAAGTTCCTTAAATTCGGAACGTAACAGTCGAATACTTTCACCAACTCCTTTGGAGAAGCCATGTGCTGTGGAAACAGCAACTGTATCTACTTCTTCATCCACAAGTTTACCCACATGCTCAATGATTTTATCTGCATCAAGGGAGCCATTCGCTTTGCGGTGTGCCGAGATGGCCACTCCGCACATGAGCCGGAAATTTCTGTCGCGGGCTGGTTTGACGGATAGTTGGGATTCTTCAATGATGCGCTCGATGTCACTGAGTGTAACCATGCCGCGCAAATAGTCGTTGTCATCCACAATGAGTAATTTATGCGTGCCGAGATGTTGTGTAAAGAAATCGTCGGCGACTTTGATGGGATCCTGCCCGATTTCTTTTTCGGTCAATGTGTAAACCTGATCACGCGGAGTCATTGCTTCGGAGACGATCCGGTCGGCATAGCGGGGTTTTACGACATGCCCGAAGAGCAGGCCAAGTAGCTTGTTTGTTTTATCAACTACCGGAAAGGTGCTAAAGCCGAAGCCGCGCGATTTGATATACTCCAGTACTTCCCCGATCCGCTGGTTTGGGTCGACTTTAATGGGCTCCTGGATGAAGCCGTGAATATGGTTTTTTACCCGGGCAACTTCCTTCACCTGCTTGTCGTTGCTCATGTTGTAGTGAATCAACCCGAGTCCGCCGTTGAGCGCCATTCGAATTGCCATTTTGGATTCGGTCACAGTGTCCATATCTGCTGAAATAATCGGGATCGACAGTTCCAGCGATTCGGATAATTGTGTGCTCAACGTCGTTTGACGAGGTAGTACTTCAGAGTAAAGCGTCGCCAGCGAAAGGTCATCAAACGTAAGACCTGTCGGTAAATTATTTGGAAAAAACGTATCGGCAGACTGATAAAATTCTGTGTGATCGGATGAAGAAACAGATGTATTCATAGATTGAATTCAGCAAAAGATTGTCTTTTCTCAAGCTAGAAAAACAGTTTTGATCAAATGGAGTATTGCTTATCGTTTCGCCCTTACCGAAGGTCCTTTGTCAAGCCGCTTCGCACGGCACATGGCGAGTGGTCGGTGCGTGAGGGGTTCATTGTCCGCTTCAAACGTGATTCTAAAGTAGGCTATGGTGAAGTAGCTCCGATCCCGACGTTTGGAACAGAAACTTTAGAGGCTGCCGGTGCATATCTAAAGAGCCTGACGGATAAGGGTGAACTTCCAACAAGTGCTGCTGTTCCAGATGTATTACCCTGTTGTACATTTGGAATCAGTGCCGCCTGCTCGGACAGCCCTCCGAAGCCTAAGCGCAATTATTCAATTGCAGCGTTGCTACCCGCCGGAAAGGCAGCACTCGATTCAGTAACAGTAAAAATCAGGCAAGGGTACACCACATTCAAATGGAAAATTGGGGTCGAGCCAGTTGCGGCAGAGCAAGCCATACTCGCGGAATTACTGAAACGGCTGCCATCCGATGCTCGGATAAGACTGGATGCAAACGGAGGATTGTCCGCTGAGGCTCTGGAAAGATGGTTAAGCATTTTGCGCAATTATTGGCAACAGATTGATTATCTGGAACAGCCTTTATCTGTAGGTCAGGAAGCTTCGATGGCCCGATATGCCGAATCATCTCAAGTGCCGATTGCGTTAGACGAGTCGCTTCATGGCGCTGAAGGTATCCGATGGCTTGAGTTGGGAGCATGGGCGGGGCCATTGGTAATAAAACCTGCTTTGATGGGAGATCGCGACAGGCTTATCGAGCGACTGCGTCCGATTGCCGGGCAAGTGGTGTTGTCCTCTGTTTTTGAAACTGCAGTCGGCCTGGAAAATGCATTGAGTATTGCGGATCAATTACCGGAACTAAGCCGAGCCGTCGGGTTTGATACCCTGGATGCGTTCTCAGATGCTTTAATGCCCTTGAGTGCGGTTCCTGTGATCACCGTAGTTGATCGGAACCGATTAGACAGTGCGGACATCTGGGAGCAGCTTTGTTTTTAGCGATGTGTTAAAATCAGCGTAAATCAGAAATCTGCAGATTTTAAAACTTAGAACCTAAGTCATAGTCATCCCATCGGATTCTCCGTAAATGATTAACCGCAGAGCACGCAGAGTCTAGATATAAAATTTTTATAATCAATAGTTTGGGTTTTTTTATTCGCATATAATACTGATATAGAAAAATTGAAAAGAAGGTTTAACCGCAGATGACGCCGATTAGCGCAGATCAAAAAAAGAAAAGAGAATCAGAAATCTGTGAGTATCTGCGCAATCTGTGGTTCAAAATAAATAATAGAATTATGGGAAAGACATATGGAAAGTTCGGACGACTTAAACCAAATCCCGATCTATATCCAGGCGAGCTAGTCAATGCGAGATCACGCGCCAAGACTTTCGACAAGCATTTGCACCTTGCATATCACTGGTTCGCATGACTACTCTTCACGTTACACGAAAAGAATATGTATGAAGTTTTCCGAGACATAGATTCTGCAAAAGTTGGTATGATCAATGGGATGCTAAAAGAATCAGGAATACCTACACTCTTGAAGAATTGGACGGGATCGAATATTACAGAGATACCGATTCCCAGTCTTTACCCGACAGTCTATGTTTTGAATGCATCTCAAGTTGATGAAGCAAAGAAACAAATAAAAGAATTTTTTGAAGCAGTACCGGAAGAAAAAGAAGAGTGGAAGTGTTTCGAATGTGGTGAGACAGTTGATGGCTACTTAAGCGAGTGTTGGGCATGTCAAAGCCCTAAAGAAAATTAGTGTAACCAGGAAGGAGTAGACAACCCGAGTAAAGCCCCAGAATAATTTGATAAACACTTGCACTTCGTACTTCACAGGTCGAGTGTCTATCCTTTACGTTATCAAAAATGAAAAAAGTAATAGCAATAACACTGTTATCATTTTGCCAAATAGTGAATGCGGAATGGAATATTGAAGAACCCCTAAAAGATGTTTCTCAAGAGTTGGAGGGAAGTATTTTTGGACGAAACTTTACGTTTGGTGAAGCCACTTGGGATGAAATGACATTAACGATTTCATCTAAGAACCAAATGGAAGGGTGGCCCGAATCAGAACTAATTATCTTTTGGGGGAACGATGGTAGCCGATCTGAGTGCTTAGTTACACCTGATAATTCTAGTTTTGAAGATCCTCACGTTCACATGAAATTTGGAAAAGAAGGAAAAGAATTTCCAGGGACACTTATTTTTATGAGTGAGTACTCAATGTATTTAAAGGTTATTGAAAAGTCTGCCGGTAAAGCAAAAATGCAAATACACATCTCTTTACCAGATTACCAAAAATCGACATTGATGGGGGTCTTTGAAGCAAAACTACAATGATAACCAGTCACAGTAGTCAATGTCGCTAACGCGCCATGACTATATTCCACGTTCGGGAATAATCAAAGTAAGAAATGCCAACAGTTTTACGCATCGGCTCTTATCGATTTCATTTCTTTTCAGACGAGGGAAATTAACCACCTCATATTCACGTCCGCTTCGAAGGAAACGATTGCAAATTTTGGTTGGATCCCATTACTTTAGCGAATGATCGAGGCATCCCGATTCATAGGTTGAATGAAATCGAACGACTCATTTACGAAAATAAAGAATTCTTCATTACCAAATACCATGAGCACCGTAATCGCCAACACTGAGCCACTAGCTGTAAAGGCTTGGGTAGAAAATCGAGTGGTTTATCTCAAATTGTCCGATAGCCGAATTTTTGGATTTCCAGCCAGCCGCTTTGTTCGCCTCAAAGAAGCTCCAGTTAAGTCAGACTACACG
>JBNKZP010000137.1:0-3867 GCA_050301675.1 Puniceicoccaceae bacterium | reverse complement strand
TCTGAAAAAAGGTCATCCAACATCTGCCATTGCATGTTTAACTCGACTACAAGCATTCTGAAAGCTTTGAGTTCTTCTGGGTTAATCTTCATGTTATTTTAGCTAACGTCAAGGGTATGCACGGAGTGAAGGCGGAGCCGTAACGGAGTTGTCATATCCCGCCTTGTTGGCATTGCTAGATTTCGGTAAGAGACTTGAGTATTTTCTGCGCCAATCTTTCGTTGATCTCTCTATGCCTTGGAACGGGTTCAGTCTTTCCAGTCGAAGGATTGTGGTAGATGTCGTGTTTGGCTCCATGGCGAAGTAATACACAATCATTCTTTTCTATCTTGGAGATAAGATCGCGTCGCTTCATGCCAATTCAAGTTCTGCGACATGCTTAATCCCTGGTAAATCTTCTTTTGAAAACTCTTCGTATAAATCTTGGAGATGTTCTTTAAGGTCATCGAAGTCAGTTCCTTGTGTCCAATGCTCTGGGAAATCATTCAAATATCCAAGATACATCCCATCAGGTTCTTTCCAGTAAGTGAATAATGTTTTCATACTTCGTTAAGCTAGGTGAGTTCCAAGAATCTCTCAAGATTGATTTTGGGAATTCTTTTGCCGAACGTTAGAGGATAGACGCCCGACCTGTGAAGTTCGAAGTGTAAGTGCTTAGCAGATTATTTTGAGGCATTACTCGGGTTGTCTACTCTGACTGTTCACTATTGATTTCTTTTAATCGAACTGTTGATCAAGCTGATCTAAATATCTATCTCTTGCTTTGTATTTTGGATAAGTAATTTCTTCATTTTCATACATTTTCCGGTTTTCTCTTTGGAGCTGATTTTCTACTAAATGAACACAGCCCGATAGAGTAAGTAACCAAAAAAGAAAAGTAATCGTTACTGGTTTCATTTTCTGTGAACGTAAGTGATGAGCGCACCAAAGGCGTTGCTCACTCACTCTGGTTATGCCTTTCGTTTTCGAACTCTTCCCATGTCCCAAAACCAATAGGCTTTTTAGGTTCTTTTGGATCTTTTCTTTTCATTGATATCAATAAGATGCTTATTTGAGACACATGCTGTATGAGTTCTACTGGATCGCCATCCTCTGTGTGTCCATGAAACATTATTAAAGAAGGATTCCAGTATCCCAGATCTTCAATATGAAAGGTTATGGATTGTCCGAAACTAACTAGCCTTGCGCCAACCTCATGCTGGTCGTCAAGGGATTTATTGAATTCGTTTATTTTTGATACCAGGCGACTATAAAACTCGCTTGCTAAGTTTTGATCTACGGGGATTTCAAAATGAAGCTTTTTTGGAGCTTTGAATATTGGAGGTATGATTGGCTTATTTAGATCGTTCATATCCATGATTATTTTTGCATAACGTCAAAGTGTGGCGCGGCTTTAGCCGTTGCCACTACTGTCTTGTCCACTAGTTTTGTAGGAACTGTTTCCATTGTTCTTTCACAAAGTCAATAAAACCATCTACTTCAGAGACTTCACATGCTGACAACAACTGTCTTCCAGATTTGGTTAACATAACCTTTCCTACTGGCAAAGATTTATCTTCTTCCGGCATCTCAAGAAATATTGTGTATTCAAAGTACCGAACAGAGAAATTTTTTGGCATATCTGTCGCAAATATTCCGGTTTGTTTCTTAAGTATGGATTGAAATATGTCAGGAGTTTGCGTTTCAAATCGTACCAATCCAATACTTTCCAAATCGCTAAGAGAACTGAAATAAATTCCTTTATTTTTGTAGATTTCAGCACTGCTATCAAATATGAGTGGAACTGTTATATCTGAATTTATTGTGCACGCATAGCTACAAAGATTCTGAAATAGTTCTGCATAATGCCTATCGATATCTCCAAGTATGTTTATCGTCTTTCTCGAATAGGTGCCGGGTATATTTGCTTCGCCTGCAAGAACCTTAGCCCAAATGTTCTGCATTTCGTCATCTGAAACTATTCTAGATTTGTCGAAGAAGTTAGTGACCCAGTCGTCTTCGATTTTGCTCGGATCAGAATCATCTTTTAACTGTGGAAGCGCCTTTTCGGTTATACTTTCCATGTTCTTTTGACGCTGTGCTTCCCTCTTCAACAAATCTGTGCATGGCCCTTTTGTGAAGCTTCGTGATTTGAATTTCGGACTGTGTTCGGATAAGATTCGCTTTCGCTTCTGCTTTTGCTACTCGCTCGATTTGCCACGGTTCAAAAATCCCACCGACGGCTGAAGACACCTTTTTGATAAGAGTATCCGCTGGCTTTGATAGCTTGCCTAAATTTACAAATGATATCGATTTATCGTCTGACATATTCCTTTAGCGAACAGTGTTACATGCGAAACTCAGTTTGGTATTTTGTGGAAATGGGTGTTTCTGTAAAGTGTGTTTCTCTTTCCGATTTTTCAGGCATGATCGAATATAATGGTTTGTTTATCAGGAGCTTAGGGTTAAGCAAATGAAATTTAGATGGGGTCGGTTGCATTAAAGTGCAAGTTTAAGTTTCCGAAAAATACGAAACTTATCAGCTATTTTTACGGCGAGTTTCGTATTTTCAGGAAATGCAATTTTTAAGGCGAAATTTTGTCGATCTGTAGGCTGCTGGTAATTAATGAGAAATGTGTTTTGAAAAGATCTTACTTATGGAAAAACGAATAAAAGAATCTCACGCAAAGACCCCAAGACCCGAAGACAAAGCTAATTAGCTCAATGGATCGGAAAAAACTTGGCGTCTTTAGGGTCTTTGCGTGAGCCATAATATCTCTTTAGTTTTTGCGTATTTCAAACTTTGGTTGCGGCTTTGCCGCGTGCGCGTTTAGTTATTCACATAGAATCCTATGGAATGACTGTGAAAAAAGGTCTAACCGATCAATTCTTTTAAGCCATTTTCATCAAGGATGGTGATGCCCAGTTTTATCGCCTTGTCGTATTTTGAGCCGCTGGCTTCTCCGGCGATAACATAGTCTGTCTTTTTGCTGACGCTGGAACTGGTGCGGCCTCCGGCTTTTTCAATCAATTCCGTAGCTTCGCTGCGAGTGAGTGTTGGCAGTGTCCCGGTAAGGACAAATGTTTTGCCCGACAGATCACTGTCGCTCGTTGCAGTGCGTTCCGATCGAAAGTTGAGCCCGTGATCACGCAATTGATTGATCAAGCCGCGGTGCTCCGGATCAGCAAACCAGGCGTGTATACTCTGTGCCATTATCGGGCCAATGCCGTCAATAGCTTCGAGTGTTTCTTCATTAGCGCCGGCAATATCATCTAGGGAATCAAAATGTGCTTCCAGATCTTTGGCAGACTGTTTGCCAATGTTGGGGATACCAAGGCCATGAATAAGTTGCCAGAGTGCGCGTGTTTTACTAGCTTCAATGGCTTCAATCAGATTAGTGGCTGATTTTTCAGCAAATTTGTCCAACTCAACCAGTTGTTCAAAGCTCAGTTTGTAGAGGTCTGCGGACGTCTTTGCCAGACCGCGGGTTACGAGTTGCTCGACTACGGCTGCACCCAGATTTTCGATGTCCATGCAGGGACGACTGGCAAAATGTTGCAACGAGCGTTGCTGACGGATGGGATCGTTTTTATGCACAATCCGCCAGACTGCCTGATCGGGGTCGCGTTCGGCATGAATGCCAAGCGATTTCAGATGTGCGCTAAAGTCAAAGGGCTGGCTGTTAGCTGGGCGCATGCTCTCGACGAAGCCAAGTACCTGTGGTATGATTTCACCGGCTTTCTGCACGATCACGGTATCGCCGGGACGCAGGTCTTTCCGGCGAATTTCGTCTTCGTTGTGCAGAGTCGCACGTGATACGGTAGTGCCTGCCAGTTGCACGGGCTCGAGAATGGCGACGGGGGTGACAGCGCCGGTGCGGCCGATTT
>JBNKZP010000136.1:0-3869 GCA_050301675.1 Puniceicoccaceae bacterium | reverse complement strand
CGAGTACGGTTTTAAGTTCCGCATCGGCAGCACCGTCGGCCATGATTTTTTTCGCCAGTTCCGTCGCGTATTCATTGAATTTGTCGACGGTGAGGCGATACCCGAAGGCTACCTCGGCGTTATCTTCGAACAGTGAGTTGGACCATGCTGGTCCCCGACCTTCTGCGTTCTGAGCCCAGGGCGTCGTCGGCAGATTGCCACCATATATTGAAGAACAACCGGTAGCGTTGGCAACACACATTCGGTCGCCATAAAGCTGTGTCAACAGTTTCAAATACGGCGTTTCACCGCAACCGGCACATGCGCCGGAAAATTCAAACAGCGGTTCCAGCAGCTGTGTGTCCCTAACGCGTGTTTGATCCAGACTGCTTCTTTCAACATTGGGTATGCTTAAAAAGAAGTCCCAGTTTTCTTTTTCCTGCTCCCGGATGGGTTCCTGGGGCATCATATTGATAGCTTTCAACCGCACTTCTCTTTTATTTTTAACCGGACATACTTCGACACAGAGACTACAGCCAGTACAATCCTCCGGGGCAACCTGGAGGGTGAACTTCTGTTCTTTCAGTTCTTTCCAGCGCGGGACTGCAGTCTTAAAAGTATTGGGGGCGTTTTCAAGCAGCGCACCATCAAAAACCTTCGACCGGATAACACCGTGAGGACAGACCATCACACACTTGCCACACTGAATGCAGATATCTTCATCCCAGACCGGTATTTCCTGAGCGATGTTTATCTTTTCCCATCGAGTCGTACCCGTAGGATACGTTCCATCTGCAGGTAAGCGACTCACTGGTAAAAGATCACCCTCTCCACGTATGATCGCAGCAGTGACTTCACGAACAAATGTCGGTGCATTCTCCGGAACTGCTTCCCGCAACTGCATCGTGCCTGAAGTTTCAGCCGGCACAGCCACTTCATGTAAATGTTCAAGCGCACTGTCCACAGCTTCACAATTGCGCCGGACAACCGTCTCACCGCGCTTTCCATACGTTTTCTGAATGGATACCTTGATCGCTTCAATCGCTTTCTCCCGAAGAAGTATGCCACTAATTGCAAAAAAACAGGTTTGCATCACAGTATTGATCCGGTTGCCCATGCCTGCTTTGCGTGCAACGCTGTAGGCGTCTACAACATAAAATTTTATTTCCCGGTCGATGATTGTCTGCTGCACACTCTGTGGAAGATGCTGCCAGACTGTGTCCGGCGCAAACGGTGAATTCAGTAAAAAAGTAGCGCCTTTCTCTGCAAACTTCAGCACATCAATCCTGTTGATAAATGTAAACTGGTGACAACCAATAAAGCTCGCTTGTGAGATCAGATATGCCGAATGGATCTTCTTCGGCCCAAACCTTAAATGCGACGTAGTCATCGAGCCGGATTTTCGAGAGTCGTACACGAAATAGCCCTGCGCATACAAGTCCGTATTGGCGCCGATGATCTTTATCGAATTCTTATTGGCGCCCACCGTACCATCCGAGCCCAGACCGTAGAAGAGTGCGCGAACTGTTTCATCCGCCTCTGTGCTGAAGGAGTCATCATAGTCCAGACTGGAGTGAGTGAGGTCATCATGAATACCGATGGTGAAATGATTCTTGGGCTTTTCTTTGTCTAACTCATCGTAAATTCTCTTCACCATGGCAGGCGTGAATTCTTTTGAAGAAAGGCCATAGCGTCCGCCCACAATTTTAGGAAGCTCCTGCAACTTCGACTCACCGCTTGCATACGCTTCTGTAATCGCCGTCACCACATCCAAATAAAGCGGCTCACCTGCACTACCAGGCTCTTTGGTGTGATCTAGTACTGCAATGCTTCGGACTGTATCCGGTAAGGCATCAAAAAAGCGTTTGCTATCAAAAGGTCGGTAAAGTCTAACTTTAAGCAGACCTAGTTTCTCATCTTGCCGACACAGAAATTCAACCGTTTCGTGAACGGTTTCCGCGCCGGATCCCATTAGCACAATTACTTTTTCCGCATCAGGCGCTCCTGAATATTCGTAAAGCCGGTACTGCCGCCCGGTCAGACCAGCAAATTTATTCATAGCATTCTGAATGATTTCAGGAGCAGCAAGGTAGTATGGATTGGCAGCCTCTCTACCCTGAAAATAGACGTCCGGATTTTGTGAAGTCCCCCGGATTACAGGTCTATCAGGCGTCAGGGCCCTTGCCCGGTGCTCGTGAACAAACCTGTCCTCAATCATTTCCCGAATAACGTGATCCTCTACCGGCTCAATCTTCATCACTTCATGAGAAGTTCGGAAACCATCAAAAAAGTGAATGAATGGTATTCGTGATTCAAGTGATGCCGCCTGAACGATGAGAGCCATATCCATAGCTTCCTGCACGGAATTGGATGCTAACATTCCCCAACCAGTAGAACGCACCTGCATCACATCACTGTGATCTCCAAAAATAGATAAGCCCTGCGCAGCAAGACTTCTGGCAGCGACATGAATAACAGTCGACGTCAGTTCTCCAGCGATCTTATACATATTGGGAATCATCAGGAGCAGCCCCTGGGAAGCGGAAAATGTTGTGGTCAAAGAGCCTGCCTGCAGTGAACCATGCACCACTCCGGCAACGCCACCCTCACTCTGCATTTCGATGATCTTGGGCACATTGCCCCAGATATTTTTCTTTCCTTCCGCGGACCATTGATCGGCCCATTCACCCATTGGCGACGAAGGCGTAATCGGATAGATTGCAATAACTTCATGCGTTTTGTGAGCAATGCAAGCAACCGCTTCATTGGCGTCCATTATGCTGAATTCCGCGCTCATCTTTCTAAAGCCTTCATAAAAGCTATCCCCAAAGTATAAAGTGCTCAGACAGAATTTTTACACAACTCAAAAATTCATTTTTCATACTATTTTCGTCCGGGATTGCTAATCTCAAATCTCAGCATTGGCAGCATCGGTCAAATCGAGTCGGATTGCAGGCATTCTTCAATTAATGCAATCAAAAAAAATAAAAAATAAAACATTGGTTTGACAAGAAGGCTTTAGTAAATCTTATCAATTGCTATGAGAATCATTCCATCTCTTAATCCAACCAGCAAGCACAGCACAGATGTACAGACAGCTACAGAAAATTATGATCACCAGTGCGAAAAGTATAATGCTAATCAGAGATTGGATACAGATGATCCGGTAATTCAAATTTCAAGTCAGCAATCTTCTTCTTGCGTCGAAGTTAGCGGTGAGCCGTCAGCCAACATCAAAGGAAAAATTGTAAAGAAGAATCTAATCAAAAAAAGCCTTGTTGAATCGATTGATGACGAGCCACAAAGTGCTTGCATAGACGAAGAACGCGAAGCAATGCGCGTAAAGACAACTCGTTTCTTCTAGAATACTTGATTAAATCCAATTTAGTCTAATATTGTTTTATGTAGGTTGGCATTGTTAATCAGTGTCATCACACGAAGCACAAAATTTTGCTTTTCAAGCATTTAACGGTGTCTTCGAGTATTTTCGCTAGACAGAGCTTAATCTATATACATTTTAAGTGTTCCTTCAGGCTTTAAAATGATGAGATTCAAAAGCATTGAAAGTTAAATTGCTGACTCTATTTTAAACTCCAAATTTTTAGTTAACCATAATGGAAAAAGTATTTACACAGCCAAAAGCACAAGGTCTCTACGATCCAAAAAATGAACATGAAAATTGCGGTATCGGCCTGATCGTCGACATGAAAGGGCGTAGATCCCATGATATCGTGAAGGGTGCTTTGGAGATTTGTCTTAACCTCGACCATCGAGGCGGATGTGGCTGTGATCCGATTACAGGAGACGGCGCTGGTATTTTTATGCAGATTCCGCATAATTTCTTCAAAACCGTTTGCAATACGGAGTGTGGGTTTGATGTTCCCAATGAG
>JBNKZP010000135.1:0-3869 GCA_050301675.1 Puniceicoccaceae bacterium | reverse complement strand
TTATCCTTAAACCTGACTGTATAGAAAAACGTATCGCCGGCGAAGTAATTTCACGCTTTGAAAAAGCCGGTTTTGATATCGTTGCCGCTAAGGTAATGCAGTTGGACAGCGCAATTCTAAGCAAACACTACGCACATATTTCAGATCTTCCGTTTTTTCCGGAAATCAAAAACTTTATGAGTGAAAGGCCGGTGATCGTTTTGGTGCTGAGCGGTGAGAATGTAATTGCAAAAGTGCGTGAATTACTCGGGCCAACTGATTCAAAGCAGGCGGCCAAAGGTACCATCCGTGGTGATTTGGGAACAGATAAAATGCGTAATATAGCTCATGCTTCAGACAGTCCTGAGGCTGCAAAAGAAGAAAAAGCGCGTTTTTTCCCTGAACTTTGAAAGTGAAAGTAAAAACCGGATTAGGGCTGGACAGTCATCGCTTTGTCGAGGGCGATTCGAGTAAGCCGTTGTTACTGGGAGGGGTTGAGTTTGAAGACGCGCCCCCGTTAGCAGGCAATAGTGATGCGGATGTTATTTTACATGCTGTAACAGATGCAATTAGCGGCATCACCGGATTTGTTGTTATTGGTTCTGTCGCGGATGAAATGTGTCGCCGCGGGATAGTAGACAGTCGTGAGTACTTAAAAGTAGCGCTGGAGAGTCTGGGAGTTTGGCGCCTGACACATGTTTCCATTGCCCTCGAATGTCAGCGTCCTCCAATAGCTCCCAAAGTTCCGCAACTGCGTGCATCCATCTCAGAATTACTCGGCCTTGAAATTGAAGATGTCTGCATTACTGCAACAAGCGGTGAACGTTTGACAGATGTTGGGCGTGGTTTGGGAATTCATGCGAGTGTTATTGCGACAGCGATTGCACATGATCCCTAATTCGGTAGGTGGCAAAGATTGAATTTTGTAAGCCACACGGATGGAAGGATTTGCGCGGATCAGGAACACCGCCAAACCGGCGACTGGTTTCTGTTGCATAAGTTGCTGGTAATCAGAAGCTAACTTTTAATTCCTAATTCTTAATTTCCGATTTAAGGATCTGAAGAATACTTTTTTCTTGCATCTACGGTTGAGATTATCACATGTATTGGATTCAGCGTTAGAGCTTACCTAAGGATATAGGCAAGCTCCTCGACTTCTCATTTGTTTTAAGCAAATGGGTATAACGGCTAAAGTGGTATAGTTGCTGCTCTAGCGGTTTTAAAAATTTAAAATCCAAAGTCGTGAACATAAATTAAAAATATGGCAGACATCTCAGATACTATTGTAGACAAACAAGCAATCATTAAGGAGTTCGCTCAAAAAGAAGGCGACACTGGCTCTTGTGAAGTGCAGATTGCACTCTTGACAGCGCGGGTTAAGCACCTCACCGAGCATCTCCGTCACAATCGGAAAGACTTTCATTCACGCCGTGGCCTGATTGGTATGACATCGCGTCGTCGCAAGCTTTTGAATTATCTGAAAAGAACTGACTTTAATCGCTATACCTCGATCATACAACGTCTCGGTTTGCGCCGCTAAATTTATCTTCAAAAACACTGTGCTCTGACTGATGAAGTCCAGTGTTTTTTAATGCAAGCAAGCACTCTTTCAGAATTTTCTTTATACTTTTATTTGCTAGATGTTGAAGTTTTAGAAACCAAGACGTCATTGAGCACAATATATTAAAAGAGACATTCAAAAGGCTGTTGGGAATAAAATACGTACAAAAAGGATGAAACAAAAACATAATGTAACCGTTGAAAGTCTAGGAATTGAAATTTCCACAGGAGATCTGGCTGGCCTTGCCAGTGGTGCTGTCACCATTCGCATGGGAGATACTGTAGTATTCGTCTCGGCAACTGCGGCCTCTTCATTACGACCAGGGCAAGACTTTTTTCCACTCACAGTGGATTACCGCGAAAAATTCACTGCTGCTGGTAAATTTCCAGGAGGTTACTTTAAGCGTGAAGGAAAGCCCTCTGAAAAAGAGATTTTGACTTCGCGGCTTTGCGATCGACCACTTCGCCCGCTTTTTCCGAAAGGTTTTATGAATGAAGTGCAGATTATCGGGCTTCTACTGGCAACAGATTTGAACAATGAGTCTGATATTCTGATGGTAAATGCAGCATCAGCGGCAACACTTATTTCTGATATTCCCTGGAATGGTCCAATCGGCTGTGTGCGTGTCGGACAGATAGAAGGTGAATTTGTTACCAATCCAACTCACGATCAAATGCTCGATTCTGATTTGGATCTTATTTACGTTGGGTCTGAAACAGAAATGTTGATGATTGAAGGTTCTGCTGAATTCATATCGGAAGAACGTTTTTACGAAGCGCTTCAATATGGGCAGAAGGCGATACAGCCCCTGATTGCAGCTCAAAAAGAACTTGCAAAGATTGCCGGCAAAGAAAAAAAAGACTTCCCGCTGATAACGACTCCCAAAGAAATAATTGATTTTTGTGAGAAACATGCGGCTGAAGAAGTGAAAGAAGCGCTTAATTTCGACAGTTACACCGAACGTAAACTAGCGATACAAACTATCTCAGATAAAACAAAAGCCGAGCTGGAGAAAGAGTTAGGAGAGGATAAAGTCAATGCAGATGATGTTGCTCGTGCCTTTGATGAAATACAGGAAAAGCTCTACCGGGAAAACATTCTAGAAACCGGAAAACGAGTTGACGGCAGAGGTGCCAAAGATCTGCGTGCGATATCTTGCAACACTGGTATTCTTCCCCGCGTACATGGCTCTTCGGTATTCAATCGTGGCGAAACGCAGGCGTTGGTAATTTCGACACTGGGAACCAGTCGTGACGTCCAGGAAATCGATGGCCTCACCGGCGGCGCGAAGAGTAAGTCTTTTATCTTTCATTATAACTTTCCTCCTTTCTCTGTTGGTGAAACGGGACGTTTTGGATTTACCGGTCGGCGTGAGATTGGTCATGGTGCATTGGTTGAACGCTCACTGCTGCCGATTCTTCCGCCCGAAGATGAGTTTCCGTATGCCATACGCGTTGTTTCAGAGGTAATGAGTTCGAATGGTTCGACATCAATGGCTTCAATTTGTGGAGGTTGTCTGGCGCTGATGGATGCAGGTGTGCCTATTTCGGCTCCATGCGCCGGCATATCGACTGGCTTGGTGACCGAAAAAGATGAAACTGGTAAAATTACCAAGCATGTCGTACTCACTGATATTCTCGGTGCAGAAGATCATTTCGGTGACATGGACTTCAAAATTGCAGGCACGGTTGAGGGTATTACTGGCTTCCAACTAGACTTAAAAATTTCAGGTCTTCCGTTTGATATTGCCCTGGAGGCAATCAAACAAAATAGCGAAGCACGCATGAAAATACTGGGGATTATGGCTGAACATTTGCCTGCTTCCAGAAAGGATTTGCGTGAACATGCACCGCGTATTCACACAGTGCAAATCGATCCTGAAAAGATTGGCGCATTGATTGGTCCGGGTGGTAAGAATATCCGCCGTATTACCGAAGTGTCAGGCGCCCAAATTGATATTGATGACAACAATAGTGGTCGTGTGCTCATCTTCGCCACCGGTAAAGAAGCGCTTGAGCGCGCAATCCAGGAAGTTGACGCTTGTACTGCTGAAATTGAAGTCGGCAGAACATATCGTGGTATTGTGCGTGGAATTAAGGAATTCGGTGCCTTTGTTGAATGCTTGCCTGGTAAAGAAGGCCTCGTGCATATTTCTGAACTGGCAGACTTCCGTGTCAACAAGACCGAAGACATTTGCAAGCTTGGTGACGAAATGATCGTAAAATGTATTGGCATCGAAAGAGGTAAAGCACGTCTTTCCAGAAAAGCTGCTCTTGAAGATGCCCAGGAGGCACAAGATGAGTCATCGGAAGACTGACAAGTCTTGCTA
>JBNKZP010000134.1:0-3903 GCA_050301675.1 Puniceicoccaceae bacterium | reverse complement strand
TTATCGCCAAGATTGAGGTTCTCGAACTCATCTTCTGCCCAGTTCATTTGTTGCTCCTATGTTGAGGATTGATTTTATAATATGGATGTATATATAACATCTACTTTACTGCAGAAAAATACCATGAAAAAACTGTTTAGAAAAAAAGAATCCATTCTGCGTAGGATCGACGAGTGCTCTGACTTCTTACGTGGATCCATAACGAGTGTCTGCTCTACATGCAATCGAGCAACCTGTATTTGCTCCGGTAATCCCAAAGGAAAAGCACACCGACTGACCTATAAAGATGCTGATCGGAAATCGCGAATCGTCTACATCCCCTGCACACACCTTCCTAATGTGCGCAAGCTACTGGCTAACTACGCCAAAAGACGGAAACTAAATGAACAACTTTTTGAAGTAAATATGGAGATCCTTAAGAAACAATTCAAATCCTGAGGGTACAGCAATATTTGTGGGTAATAGTAAGGTGGTGTGGAAGGCCTGCGAGGTGAAATCCTCGCGAACCATCCGATCCCAACAAAACATTTCCTCACAGAAAGATTGTATCCACCTCAGTGAGAGACCGTCTTTTTCGCGCCTTTGGGTTGCCCTATGTCAGATAGAAGTTCTTCAAACCAGGGTGTATCAATGTCGAATGGCTTGCCACCGGCAATACGCGGAAACTCAATTGCACGAAGTTGACTGTTATGCGATTCGTCGTGACCGATGACACCACTTTTGCCAGCAACGGCACAATCGACCGCAAAATCAGTGCAACTTTTGATCAGACGTATATCATCCGTGTTGGCTGGCGCTGAACGCGCGTAGTAACCACTTTTTTGGACCAGGACTTTTTCAGCATCCAGCATTTCTGCAAACTGTTTTCCAAACCATTTGCCCGGATTAACCGCATCCAGCTTGACATGGCCAAAAGCATCGCGAGGGATGTTTTCACCAGCGGCTTCCATTTCCTTAATGATTGTATCTACGCCAGCGCCCTCTGATAGAAAAATGTTTACATTATCGTGTTCATCCATGATTGCTCCGAGGCGAGTTGCTTCAGACTTAATGTCGATTTCCATTTCGGGGATAAAAACAGCATGAATGTCTTTGCGTGTCTGACTCAATCCGATAGCATCTAACCAATTGTTTTGTTTGAGTCGTTCGCGATATATCTCAGCTGTGGCTGCCGTGAGCCATCCACAGTTGCGTCCCATGACTTCATGGATAATTAGCATGCGTGGATTTGCATTGTGTTCGGCAACGATATTTTCGAAGTATCGAGCACCTTGTTCAGCCGCTGTCCAGGCGCCCAGGCTTTGCGCAATCGGGAAAACATCGTTGTCAATTGTCTTGGGCAACCCCACTACAGTAAGCGAATAGTTATTCTCGGCGAGGTATGCAGCCAGATCGGCTGCTGTGGTATTTGTGTCATCGCCACCGATTGTGTGCAAGACATCAACCGCATCCTTGGTTAACTGATCTGCGGCAACTTTAAGCGGATCCTGGCCCTTTTGCACCAGGCCGCGCTTGATGCAATCGTCAACGTTGGTCAGTTTTACTCGGCTGTTACCAATAGGACTGCCACCATGGGCGTTCAGGATAGAGGCACATGCACGTATTTCTCGGGTAACTTGAATACTGTCGCCTAGGAGCAGACCTTTATAACCACTGCGGTAGCAGATAATTTCAATGTGTGGGTACAACTCAGTGTAGCGCTCGATCAGACCGCCTACCGCAGAAGAGAGGCATGGTGCAAGACCACCTGCAGTTAACAGTGCAACTTTTTTTACAGGAGTTTCAGTCATAGTAGTGGATTTAAGTTAAACGTGTGAATGAATCCAATGGGTTTAAATTTTTTCTAATAATCTAAAATGTTGTTCTTGCGTTTAAATTGTTATTTTGTAAAAGAACAAGAATCGATTGATCATAAACACAAATATTCAATTCAATTGCAAAAGTAAATATGGGCAAAATACGTATATATGGAGCATTATTAATCCTGGCATTCGTCGTGGTCGTTGTTATCCAGAATGTAGGGACTATTGAGGTAAATTTGCTTTTTTATACACTTTCCATGCCTAAAGCCACATTATTAGGCGTGAGCCTATTCCTCGGGATAATACTTGGAATCGTTTTTGCAACGTTTCGTCGTAGAAGATAAATATGATCTGACCCTAGCGAGGCTGATTAAAGTTCTGTAATCAAACACAGGGCGACAAGGCTGCAACCAAAGTCTTCAGATTTGTCCATTGGACGTAGTAGACTTCTTTTCAGTGTCAGAGCCATTTTTCAGCGGTGAAATTACCAAACATACTTACACTTTCTCGTATTCCTATTCTTTTTGCGGTTGTTGCACTTCTAAACCTGCAATTAACAGGAGCCCGGACAGTTGCATTGATATTGTTCATAATCGGGGCGCTCACTGACTGGGCAGATGGATACTACGCTCGCAAGCTAGGGCTCGTTTCAGACTTTGGCAAATTAATGGATGCCTTGACTGATAAAGTGCTCATGGTTGGTCTTTTTGTTGCCCTGGTAGCAATGGACATTTTACCAGGACTGTGGTTTCTCTTTCTGATTCTCATGGTGCTAAGCCGCGAGTTTCTAATAACCGGGCTACGTCTGGTTGCTGCAAGTTCAGGGGTCGTTCTGGCTGCTGAAAAGTCTGGAAAGCAAAAGACGGTCTCTCAGATGATTGCGGCGATTTTGTTATTGCTGGCGGTTGCCATTCGCGATGACTTTCCGAACCAATTTCCCAACTATGTAAGTGATGGCCTATACTGGGTAGGTGTTGGGTTCTTTATCCTGGCTACGGTATTGACGGTATCTTCGGGAGTGATGTACATTGTCAAATACGGGTCGCTATTCAAAGGAGA
Source organism: Puniceicoccaceae bacterium (assembly GCA_050301675.1). Taxonomy (GTDB): domain Bacteria; phylum Verrucomicrobiota; class Verrucomicrobiia; order Opitutales; family Coraliomargaritaceae; genus Lentimonas. The sequence goes on along the minus strand of JBNKZP010000134.1, from coordinate 1,042 downwards.
GAAAGAAAAGAGAAATGTATAGAATAAGTCGTTATTTTCCTTGGGTTTACGCCTTGCCGACTTCTCTGATTGTCAACATAGCCACATTTGGACCATTGGGCCGGGTCAAAAAAGGGCCGGGTACCGTTGGTAGCTTGGCGGGTGTTATGCTTTATGCAGTTATGTTTCATCGCGCTACACCATTGGGATATTTACTTTTGTCCCTGTTATTTATTTATCTTGCGATTGCTTTTTGTGACAACGCTGAGCAGCGTTTGCAAATGCGCGATCCCGGAATGATCATTCTAGATGAGTTTGTGGCGGTGCCAATCGTTTTTCTCGGCATGAATGGTCCACAGGGACTTATTGTTCAGTATGGTGGATGGCCTGTATTGCTTGCCGGATTTGTGTTGTTTCGAATATTTGACATTTCTAAGCCCCTTGGTATCTCCAGACTTCAGAATTTTCCAGGTGGACTAGGTTGCGTGATTGATGATGTCGCAGCAGCGGCAGCATCGTGCGTCGTTTTGCACTTAGTGCTGCTGCTTTTTTATTAAATAACACTTTAGAGATCAGATAAATAAATGGAAACAATGGAATTTGAAACAGAATGGTGTTTGCTTCAGAATCAGTTTGATAGCTACGAAAAGCACTCTCTCTACATAAAATTGTTGGGGGTTATTGTACTATTGACGGCAGAAACATCGGACTTACTCGGAATTTTTACAGTTCTGTTATTGATGGTGTTATGGCTTCAGGATGCGATTTGGAAGACGTTTCAGTCACGTATAGAGGCGCGGCTGTTACAGGTTGAAAAATATATTTCAGAAGGAAGTGAAGAGGGTGTATTTCAATTCAATAGTGAGTTTTATAAAGTTCGTTCAAGTGGTCTATCTCTGGTGAGTGAATATATCCGCCAATCAATTCGGCCAACAGTGGCTTTTCCCCATGTGGTACTGATACTAATTCCATTGTCTCAATCCATGTGCTTTAGTCAGAGTTGAAAAGACTTTACATGGTTGTGGTGCCGATCCTGGAAAGGCTCGAAAGTATTTCATCGCTA
>JBNKZP010000133.1:0-3935 GCA_050301675.1 Puniceicoccaceae bacterium | reverse complement strand
CCAGTTTTCGGGATCCGGCGGCCCTGCAACGGAGACATGGACATGGTCCGGATTAGTAAAGTCGATTTCCGTCCGCTCGATACCTTTCCGGTACCAGACTGGTATGCGATGCCCCCACCATAACTGACGACTGATGCACCAGTCCTGAATCCCGTCGAGCCAGTGCAGATAGGTTTTTTTCCAACGGTCAGGGTGAAAGCGAATTGTTCCATTTTGAACTGCACGTTTCGCCTCTTCAACTTTGGGATATTTCAGAAACCATTGCTCTGAAAGACGTGGTTCAATCGGCACGTCACCACGCTCTGAGAAACCGACTGTATTTTCATACGGTTCGGCTTCGATCAGCAAACCCATTGCCTCCAGCTTTGCTGCGGTGGCCTTGCGTGCTTGAAAACGATCCATTCCGTCAAACTCTTCACCTGCCAGCGCATTGAGACGTCCTTCCCAGTCAATCACTTCAATGATCTCCAGCCCATGGCGTTGACCAATTTCGAAATCGTTCTTGTCGTGGGCCGGAGTAACTTTCAGGCATCCGGTGCCAAACTCACGGTCAACATAAGTGTCGCCGATAATCGGGATCTCTGCTTTGGGAAAGGGGCGCCAGATTGTTTTGCCGATCAAGTGCTTATAGCGATCATCTTCCGGGTGTACAGCCACTGCAGTGTCACCCATGAGCGTCTCTGGACGCGTTGTCGAAATTTCGAGATGCATACGTTCTCCATCAGCCTCGACTAACTCATAGCGCATTTTGTAGAGAACCCCATTTTGCGGCTTCATGTTCACTTCCTCATCCGAAATCGCAGTGTGTGTTGCCGGGCACCAGTTGACCATACGTTTGCCACGGTAGATATAGCCTCGTTTGTAAAGCGATACGAATGCAGTGAGCACCGCATTTGAATAGTCCTCGTCCAATGTAAAACGAGTGCGCTCCCAATCACAGGAAGCTCCCAGTTTTTGTAATTGCTTCAGAATCACCCCTCCCGATGTCTCACGGAACTCCCAGACCTTTTTGAGAAATGCATCACGCCCCAGATCGTACTTACTCTGCCCGGTAGTCTCACGCAGTTGCTTTTCGACTTTGGTCTGAGTCGCAATTCCGGCATGATCCGTGCCTGGTTGCCACAGTACTGACTTACCCTCCAGACGAGCCCGGCGCACAAAAATATCCTGTAGCGTGTTATCCAAAACGTGCCCCATGTGCAGCATCCCCGTAACGTTAGGAGGTGGAATCATGATCGCATAAGGCTCGCGCTTTTCATCTAGCTTTGCTTTAAAACAACCAGCTTCAAGCCACTTTGCATACCAGCGCTGCTCTACTGCTTCAGGTTCGTAAACTTTGGAAATTTCAGTCATGGCGGAAATAGTTCAACAAGCGAACTAAAGTGTTGGCTCTACCAACATTTTTCAAGCCAGAAAGCAAATGTTTTTAAACATCGAACGTCAAACGTCGAACATTGAAGTCATATATTTATTCAATGCTCAAGGCGTTCCATTTAAGAGTTGAACTCCTATATTGCACAAACAACAATAAGTCTCATGTTTATTCACAGAGACATCGAAAACGAATTGTTCAGTTTGCTCGCTGAATATCCTGTCATTACCCTTCTGGGGCCTCGCCAAGCAGGGAAAACAACACTGGCAAAGACTGCATTGAAAAACTACTTGTATGCCAACTTGGAAGACCCGGAAACTCGTGACATTGCAAAGTATGACCCGAAGGCCTTCCTTACACGATTTCAGAAAAAAGTGATCATTGATGAGATTCAACGTGTCCCCGAACTACTAAGCTATATACAGGTTGAAGTCGATACGAAACCTGGCAACGGTCTATTTGTTCTAACTGGGTCGCACCAACTCAGTCTTCGTGAAGCAATAACGCAATCGCTCGCCGGACGCACCGCTATCCTCAATCTGTTACCGTTTTCAATCAAAGAACTCAGCAATGGAGGTATTGAATTCGAACACTTTGAAGATTACTGTTTCAATGGATTCATGCCTCGGATCTACAAGGATGATCAGCGACCAACTACAGCTTACGCAAATTATTATCAAACCTATGTCGAGCGTGATGTTCGTCAGTTAATTCAAATCAAGGACGCTAGCTTGTTTGAAAAAATGCTTAAATTGTTGGCTGGACGTGTCGGGCAAGTCTTCGACTACAGTTCCCTGGCAAATGATGTAGGCGTTGATGCCAAAACAATCAGACACTGGATATCCATTCTGGAAGCCTCGTTTATTCTTTTTAAACTGCCACCTTACTTTGAGAACTTCGGCAAACGTATCATCAAAAGCCCGAAGTATTATTTTACCGACGTAGGCTTGCTCTGTTATTTGCTTGGCATTCGTGAAAGTAAACAAATAACAAGAGACCCTTTGGTGGGACATATATTTGAAAATCTGGTTGTTATAGAATGCCTTAAGGCACGCTATAACAAAGGTCAGATTGCAGATTTATACTTTTTCAGAGACAGCAAAGGAAACGAAGTCGATATTCTGGCCCAGTCTGGCCGCTACCTCTGTACAGTTGAAATAAAGTCTGCCGCTACTTTTAAAACGGAACAGCTAAAAAGCCTCCACAGTTTCAAAAAAGTAGCCGAAAACATCCGCTCAAGCTACCTCGTATACACAGGTCAGGAATACTCCCTAAGCGACAATACTAAAGTCGTTAATTTCAAGAATGTCGCTTCTGTTTTGTAACAACGACAAGAACAGGTGCGTCCTCGCACTGAACGAGTCCCGCTTGAGACCAAGACTTAAGTCCAAGTAGTATGAGTGCATACGAGGACGGAGCTGGCCAACAAATATCTCTCTAAAAGAAAAATTTTAACTCCGAATATAACTCATTGATAAATTGATCCGCTGCCAACTCGCTTTCCTCAGAAATTTACCTCCAGATATTTGTTATTAACGCTCGATACTGTGAAACCGTAGCCGGAGTTCGATTTGTTCAACTGTAATGTCTGCCGCGATTCCGCGATCGTTTTCAAGTAATGGATGATTCAATTGTAATTATAGGTGGAATCAGTGGCGGAATCGGCTCTGCACTGGCTAAAAGATTAGTAAAAAAAGGCAATGCCGTCGTTGGCTATGCTCGCGACCAGAAACGCCTGGATGATCTGCAGGCAGAACACCCGAAGATAAAAACATACGTATGCGATGCTACTGATCCCGAAGCAGTGACAGCAGCCTTCGATGAGATTCAGTCGTCATACGGGAAAATCAGCGCATATGTACATGCCATCGGTTCTATTTTCCTAAAGCCCGCGCATCTGACTTCCGATGATGACTGGAACAAAACCTTAAAAATAAACTTAAACAGTGCCTTCTATACACTGAGGGCAGCCACAACACACATGAATAAGCAAAGCAGTGGTTCGTGTTTGTTCTTCAGTACGAGCGCCGCGCGATCAGGCATTGCGAATCACGAGGCGATTGCCGCCGCAAAAGGAGGTATCGAGGCGATGGTTCGATCCGCGGCCGCAACTTATGCTTCGCGCAATATTCGCATAAACGCTATCGCCCCAAGTCTGACTGCTACCCCTCTGGCCAGCCCTATGACCCAAAATCCAAAGATGCTCGAAGCTACCAAGAAGATGCATCCACTCGGAGACATTGCTCAACCGGATGATGTTGCAAGTCTCGCAGAATGGCTACTCTCGGAAAATGCAAAATTCGTGACCGGTCAGATTTACACTCTGGACGGTGGCATAACCAGTATTGTTCCAAAACCCAAATTGTAGTAAGTTTGAAGTTCGAAGTTTAAAATTTGAAGTGTTCGACGTTCTCAGAGTTCACCGAATTTGCTTGTCTTTGGATGAAATCACCCAAACTTATTTGAACTGTAATTATGGCTACCACAACCAGTAAATCATCTACTTCGAAGCGAAGGAAACCTAAACATTTCCGAAATACACCGATTAACAAAAAGCTCTCGA
>JBNKZP010000132.1:0-3999 GCA_050301675.1 Puniceicoccaceae bacterium | reverse complement strand
CGCGTTGATAGCGCGTGTGTATTCCAATTGTGGGTAAATGCCTTTGCGGATTTGTTGAATAGCAAAGATTAGACCGATGATTAACAAGCAACTGACTACAAAGTAACCGGTCATACTTACAATGTAACGAAACGTGCCTTTGGGTAAAACTCGCAGTAAGGACACTATCAATATCAAGAATATCCAAGTCCACACCGGAGCATTTCTTTCATGATAAGTCAGGATCATGGTTAGCAAGGCCAGCAAAGCTGTGGGCATCCCTAGAAGCTTGAATGCTGAGCCGACAATCAAGAAGCAAATAAATAGATCCCACAAATCCCAACGGCTGATCCATGAGTATGAGACGCTATCAGCGCCAGTGGCATGCCATAGTCGCCAGCCAGGTGGCAGGTTTACATTCATATTGAGGCTAGTCATGTCGTGTTGCCAGCCAGTGGCAGAGAGAGAGTGCCAGTCTTCAAGGCGGCTGAGCGCTTCTAATGAAAAGTTGTGGTGCCGAATTTCTACTCCTGCATTATCACTCTCATCCATGCGGGTGACGAGTTGTGGAACGCCATTGACAACTGCTCGGCCAAGTTGCATCTCAGGATTTGTTTTTAAGCGCCAATCCTTATACATCACACCGTTCAAATTATCTTTAACCGTGGCTTTTGCACCTTCAAAGTCCAGCCACAGCGTGCGTGTATTCCTGATCTCGTTACCGCTGGGGGTTGCATCGCCTCGATACTCTTCTTGAAGTGTAAGCAGGCTGTCGGTTTCGATGAGATAGGTTGGCAGCTTCTTCCATGCATCAGGCAGATTGAGTTGGCTTGGATCGATGGATGGAACCCCTTCTAGTTTTACGCCGCGAATAGAGGGGGCAGCAGCGAAACTCCACAGTTCCTGTGTTGGCCAATCTTTGGAGCGACGTTCCATGGCTAATTGCTTAGGATTTTCGGTAAACCGTGAGTGGACACTCATAGTCCAGTTTCCGGCACGGACTTGTATTCTTAAGTCTCCACTGTCTTCAATCCTTGCAGGCAGTGGGGAAGAAATGCGCGTAACTTCGTTGTTTGCCAATAAGAAACGCCCCAACTGCAATTCACGCGGTTTCCCCGATACCTTTAAATTGAGGATGGTTTCCATTGAGACAGGAACACCGTCGATCAGTTTTCTAAATACTTCTACATCGACGCGGTTGTTCCTCTCAGCATTAATATCCGTTGCTATGGCATCCTTCAAATACAATCGAGCGTTAGAATCGATGTTGGGCCAGCGTTTCCGTTCACCTGCGATCGCAACTTCAATGAGTGCCGTATTTTCTGCGATTTGAAGATATTGAGGTATTTGGGACCAGTTGAATTTTCCGGTGATACGATGTTTGCCGATGGGAAGGCGTAACGCAGGGTAGCCATTGTATTCGAGCAGGCTGAAGGGTACTTCATTCACTAGAATATCTATTGGCCAATGCTCTTGATTGCCGGGAAGGACCATCCAGCTTTCGCTATAGACCTGCCACGCCTGTTCAAAGGTAGCACCGGTTGAACTAACATCTATTTTGAGTTTCCCGGGCCAGGTGCACTGCCGCTTTTCAGCCTCAGCTCCAAGCGGGATGCATTGAATTTCGTCGTGTTCATCGAGTATCCATTCGGTCCACTGATTTAGTTCATCGGGTGGTAGCAGCGATTCTTTTGCACTTAAGACCAAGCAAGCTAAAATCGAGAACAAACAAAGGATGATTTTCATAGAAATTGGATGTACCATTTCCTACATAATTACAACCGCCGAATCCACCGGTTCATTCTCTATAGCCAAAACACCAAGCACACATTCATGAACTCGTCGCAAGTGAGTTTTGGTGACAAGAAGTTCATGAATGTACAAAAATGCATTATAACGAGTTAAAAAAGGGGCTGTCAGACTTAGAAAATTAAGCGTCTCAGAATACAGTAGAATGAATTTCCGGAAAAAGTATTCAATGAGTTAAAACTGGGGTTGCTTTAGGACCGCTTTATTGAGGCTGAGTAAGAGCCAGAGTCTAAGCCAGACGCTCCCTTTTTAACTTGGCATTATCTACCGTGACAGGACTCGATCGTTCCCAAATTGCTCGCATCATGAATTATCGGCTAATGTTCCCTAATGAACAGGGGCGTCTGTTAAGAGGCAGTTTTTCACAGTTTTGTCCGGTAGTGAGAGTTTAAGGGCAGTCTGTTTTCGAAGTTTTGTATCAAAAAGTACTTACAGGATTGAGTGGTACCCAGACCGGGGGTCGAACCCGGACGCCCGAAGGCACCAGATTTTGAGTCTGGCGCGTCTACCAATTCCGCCATCTGGGCTCATCGATATTTAAACTTTATGGAATGTATTTTTCTGAATGCAAGCCTTGGATTTTGTATTATTCAACCACTTTTGGGACAACAACTTGGTTTTCCCGATGTTCCGGAGCCATCTGCATCAAAACTTCAGGGCTATAGGTTGTGCCGGGCTCATCGCCTTCACGCCAGATATTAAAAACCGGGTGGGCATGTGCCATAGGTTCTACATTTTCGACATCAACCGAGTTAAGCTTATTAAAATAATCAAGAATGTCTTTTAGTTGAGCACCTAACTTTTCCTTTTCTTCATCGGAAAGTTCCAGGCGTGCCAGATTGGCTACGTAATCAATATCGATTTCAGGTGTTTTAGACATAGTCGCTTAAAGTTTCTCAATGTGAAATCAAATTTGATAATCGAGCGCGGCATTGGATTCGTGGAGTCCGCACTCACGTTTGAGTCCGCCGAACCGTGTATCTTCGGCGGTCATTCCTTCGCCTAATTTACTGGTGCTGTGCCAGTCACCCACGGAGACGTAACCTTCATCCCAAAGTGGGTGATAGGGTAGGTTATGTTGAGTCAGATAATCGTATATGTCTTTATCGCTCCAGTCGATGATTGGATAAATTTTTGTGATCTGGTTCTGCTGTTCGACGACTTTTCGATTTTCACGAGTAGTGGACTGATTTCTGCGAAGGCCGGACAACCATGCTTTTGCTCCGAGTTCCTTAACGGCCCGATTCATTGGCTCGATTTTGTTAATCTGATTGTATTTTTTCAGTCCCTCAATGCCTTGTTCCCAAAGCTTGCCATAAATCGCTTCCTGGCATGCTGCAGACTGACCTGGCAAATACGTTTTGAGGTTTAGATTCAGACGCTGCGTCAATTCCTCGGCAAATCGATATGTTTCGGGAAACAGATAGCCCGTATCTACAAAGATAACCGGTATGTCCGGAATTTGAGCGGTAACCAGATGAAGCATAACAGCGCTTTGAATGCCAAAGCTGGTACTTAGAATTAATCCATTACCAAACTGTTCGTGTGCCCAACGAATGCGTTCGGATGCTGAGATAGTTTCTAAATGGGTTTGATCATTCGGGTGATTCAAAATTGCGCTAGAATCATTCATAAAGGTTTAACTTGGGTTCTTCACTATAGAAGTCAAGTTTAGCGCTTACAACAACTCGGTAATCAGGCTGAAGTCCGGATCGTAGAGCCGTTTATAGGTGCGCACTGCAAGACTGTCGGTAAGACCTGAGATAAAATCACACAGACGCCGAAAACGACCTTCATCCGAACACTCTTGCTCAATCAAGTCCTGATCGTAAATCGGCAAGATGCGGAGGCGCTTGTCCCGATTGCCAATGCAGTGCTCGCTGAGTGCACTGAAAAGCCTTTGCAAAATATATCCGCGTTTGAACTCGACTTGTTGAAGTTGCGGAGAACAAAAAATCAGGTCGGACGCAATACGCTTATACAGATTGCTTTCAGCTTCGATATCAGCATCAACCTCTAGTGCGAAGGCATGTCGATTTGTTTTGGCGCTGAGAAATCCATTGCGTTTTAAGAGGGTACAGCCGTGTACAAACAGTCCGATGCGTGCTCCGAAGTAAGCTTCATAACGATTTTCACGAATGACCTGACAAAGTCTATCTAGAAAGGCACTTTCGGCAGAAGTAAGTTCTGTGATTGTCGCCCACTCATTAA
>JBNKZP010000131.1:0-4052 GCA_050301675.1 Puniceicoccaceae bacterium | reverse complement strand
TGGTATGCAGGCCTAAGACGCCAACAGTCGAATAGTCGAGCAGAACTACCGGTACTCAAAGTGCAGAATGGGCGTTTTAAAATGCACCCTATCATCGACTGGAATAACCGTGACGTACATCACTACCTGACACAGCATAACCTGCCCTATCACCCACTATGGGAAAGAGGCTATGTATCGGTAGGTGATCACCACAGCAGCAGGCCACTGGAACTCGGTATGAGCGAAGAAGAAACTCGATTTTCCGGTCTCAAAAGAGAATGCGGCCTGCACGAATAACACTTTGACCAATTTTAAACTTAGCTGACTAATCAGGAGATATCATGAGCAACAATATAATATGGCACAGCCATCCGGTTGATAAACAAACCCGTTCCGAACAAAAATACCAGCAACCACGAGTCATCTGGTTTACTGGACTTAGCGCTTCGGGTAAATCAACCATCGCCGGTGCGCTGGAACAAATCCTCACTCAACAGGGTTATCACACCTATCTACTGGATGGCGATAATGTGCGTCATGGCCTGTGTAATGATCTGGGCTTTAGCGATGAAGATAGAAAAGAAAATATTCGCCGTGTAGGTGAAGTGGCTAAATTAAATGCCGATGCGGGTTTAATTTCCCTGGCAGCATTTATCTCACCTTTTCGTAGTGATCGCCGCATAGTGCGCAATATTCTAAATGAAGGTGAGTTCATAGAAGTCTTTGTTGATGCTTCGCTGGAAGTCTGTAAGGAGCGCGACCCTAAGGGCCTATATAAAAAAGCCATACGTGGAGAGATCAAGCAATTCACAGGTATCGATAGCCCTTATGAAGCACCAGAAAATCCAGAGATTCATATTCGTTCGGGTAAAGTTTCGGTAGCAGAAGCGGTTAATCAGATACTGGCTTATCTGGATGAGAATGGCATTTTAAAGCAGGGGTATACCCCTGTAGCTGTTGGCGATTAATATAATCATGGATAGCGTTACATCAACAGAGCAGTTACTTGAGGAGCACCAGGAGAAGCCGTTACGCAGTATGGCGAAAGCGGTTTCCTGGCGTATCCTCGGGTCACTGGACACGGTTTTGTTGTCCTGGTTTTTTACTTCTGAATTGACCATCGCGATTGCGATTGGTGGGACTGAGGTTTTTACCAAGATTGTTTTGTATTATTTTCATGAGAGGTTGTGGAATCGGATTCCGCTGGTGTTGAGTTGATCTAGGCTATCATTGGGAATAGGTGAAAGCTGTCATTACGAGTACCCAAAGGGCATAAACTACGCGCGGTAAGAGTGCGACAGAGACGTAGCGTTTACGGAACCAAGGGATGTAATCTCATCGGGTGATAGCAACTATCCGGATTATGGTTTCACACGCCTTAGCTTTCCTTACTCCGTAGTGTCTTTCTAACAGGCGTGCGAGTAACTTTTTTTCAACAGCGACAAAAAGTCACCACAAAATTGACAGGGTCAATTTTGAACAGCTCTGCTGGCCCTAATAATGGAGGGCAGGACGCCCGGAATAACGCCCGCCCGATTCTAGTGGCTTTTGGCTTCTCGAAAATTGGGCCATTTTGCAGGGCACGGATCGATTCGCTCCTGCTCAACGATCCTCATCGGACATCTATGTCCGCTGACCCTACAAAATGACTCACAATCGGCACTCAATAAGGGCGATGAAAAAACAAAACCAATTTCCTGGCAAGATCACTTGTCCTTTCAGTAAGATCATTCTATCCTTTCAGTAAATGACTTTCTTAAAGGATGCAAGATGAACAATAAAGAAAAAGGTGAGAAAATTCGACAGCAAATTGTCAGTGATGTAAGGCATCACCCCTCTGATCTTTCAAAACATATTGCCCAAATATTTTCTATTACGGTTCAAGCCGTCAATAACCACATTAGACGTCTGGAGCATGAAGGATGGCTAACATCGACAGGTTCCGGTAAGGGAAAAAGATACTTTCTGGGAGATTTAAGAGCGTATAAATCGCTGTTTCCCCTGCAGGAGGATTTCACAGAAGATGTTGTATGGAGGAATCATTATGCATTTCTCTTTGATGACTTGCCGGAAAATGTTGTTGATATATGCCACTACGGTTTTACAGAAATGGTTAACAACGTAATCGATCATTCTGGCGGAAAACACATTTATATATCAGCAGTAAGAGAAAAAGAAAAAATCATAATCGTCGTCCTTGATGATGGAGAAGGAATATTCAGAAAAATTCAACGGATATGCGGTTTAAATGATGAGCGCCAGGCCCTTTTTGAATTATCAAAAGGTAAATTAACAACCGATCCCGACAACCATACTGGTGAAGGTATATTTTTCACATCCAGAGTCTTCGATGAATTTGAAATCGATTCAAAAGGAATCACATATAGTCACAACGATCAATTTGACTTTGATTACATATTAGAAACAGAGTTTTCAAAAAACGAATCAGGTACCGCTGTGTACATGCTAATAAATAGAAACTCAGGGCGGGATTTACAAACCGTTTTTGATGACTATGCCGGACCCGATGAATTCCAGTTTAACAAAACAGTAATACCTGTTCGGTTAGCGCAATATGCTAATGAAAAACTGGTATCACGTTCTCAAGCAAAAAGACTACTTTCCTGCATAGAAAAGTTCAGCTATGTAGTTTTTGATTTCGAAGGTGTATCAGCTATTGGCCAGGCCTTCGCTGATGAGATATTTCGGGTATATGCTAAGAGGCATTCTGATATCGTGTTGCATCCGGTAAAAATGGAACCTAATGTCGAAAAGATGATTAAAAGGGCTATGGGTCAGTGATTTAGAAATCGGAATCTATGGATGTAATCTTTGGAAGGTTAGCAACTACCCGGATCACATTGTTTCACACGCCTTATCTTTCCTTGCTTCGTAGCGTCTTTCTAACAGGCGTGCGAGCCCCTTTTACTGAAAATAGCTCCTGCATTTCCTGCACTTCCGCCATCCTTGGCGGTCGTGATTGGCCAAAAAAGAGGCGCAAAAACAAAATTGTCTGGAACAATTTTGAACTGCTCTGCTGGCCCGAAGGGTGGAGGGCAGGACGCCCGGAATAACGCCCGCCCGATAAGAGTGGCCTGCGGCTTCCCGGAAATTGAGCCATTTTGTAGCACAAGAACCCATAGGAGACATTAGTCGTTTTAGCTGACTTGACTGGTATTGCCCCTAACCGGCCATTCGACCTGTGTATTAATTCGGAAAAAATGCCTAGTCAAGTGATCCTTGAGATTTTAATATGTACCTGACCCTAAAGACCCTTTGTCGGTCGAGATTGAAACGGCTTCCGGGTTGAAAACGCTGACAAGCAAATAGGCAATGCAGGAAAAGCCCCCTCGGAGCATTCGGTTTCTTCGATAATCCGGCTTGGGTTGAGACCTTTAACCGGTACATCTATTCGGCGGATAACGCTGCACTGTTCCGTCCCACGGTGCTAATCTTCTAAGCCACTCATTCTTCAGTATTGGAATTGGGATGATCGTTTAGCCATTTTTGAGCTAAACGTTCTGCTTCCTCTCTTTCTGCTGTATTTGCTTTCTGTCTGGCAGTTGGCAGGCAACCCAATCCATCGTAATCAAATCCATAGGGTCTTGCCCAAACAATCTCCAACCACATCAATCCTTCCACGAAATCAGGGGTGTCTCGGTTCACCATCATGCATCCAAGTTCAACTTGCGCGAGAGTGTCATCCTGTTCTGCAGCAAGCCGATACCATTTTTCTGCCTGCTCAAGGTTCTGTTGAATCCCCTCTCCGTTTTGATAATAACGGCCAAGCGCTTGCATTGAACCAACCATTCCCTGTTTTGCCGCTTTGTAATACCACTCAAACGCCTTAACCGGATCGGGCTTGACATGATATGCGAAAGTCTCCAGCCCTGCGTTAAAATGCGCTCCCATCCTTTGCTGTGCTTTGGCATGACCTTGCTCTGCCGCACGTCGATAAAGTGAAATATAATCGACAAAGTGTCCTACCTCAGGCTGAACTCCGTAATGGCTAGCCAAACGGGCGGCTAGAAACTGTGCCTGAGCATGACCTTGATCAGCTGCTTTGAGTA
>JBNKZP010000130.1:0-4058 GCA_050301675.1 Puniceicoccaceae bacterium | reverse complement strand
CAATGATCTAGATCAAATTGTTATTCAAGAGTAACTACTCAGGTCTTAAAAGTTAGATTTTTTTAGCCATGCCAATGCAAGTGAGGTAAAGCTATCGACTCTTTCTTGTGGAAAGCAATCATCAAATACGGCGTGAGCAATTTAAGAAATTAATGCGCTCCAATCCTGATGCGGTGGTCGATTTGATCCGTTGAATAAGAGATATGAAGAAACTATTGATGTCTTTACGGTTCGTAATTATCAACCACCGGTTCAAAGACATCTTCGTAAACACGGTCGAAATGACTGACCGAAAAACCGAAGCAACGCTCATCGTTTGTTTTGGCATTGATAGCGAAACTTACGTAGTCCGACTCCAGGAGCTTGTCCCGAACCTTAAAAGGTTCGGGAGAATGAAGTGTCTTGTGGTCTCTAAGACCCTGATTCCATCTTTCGACGATCTGTTCATCGTCGTCAAATTGATAGGTTACCTCACAGTTTCGCGTCATAATGATATTATTATCAAAAACCAATAAGACATCAAAACTTCTCCGATTGTTGTATCCATTGTAGCTATATCTAACGACCAAACTAACCGTTTGCTCCTTGCTGTCTTTAGTGTCTAAAACAGCAAAGAGCCAGCAAGGAGCATTCTTCTCCAATTTTTCGACCTGCCATTTGCCATAAGATCGTTCGGTTTGTTCAGCTACCTCACGTTCTACAATCGAATCTGGTGGAGCTGTAATCTCACCTTTTAGACGCAGACTATCTACTATTCGTCGAAAACTATTTGGCACATCTTCAACCTTCACTGTACAGATTTTATCTGGATCAGAAGCTCTTCGGTAATAGTAAAACGCATTATCGGCATATAGTACTTCTCCCCTTACCAGAGCACCTTTCTCAGTACGAAAATAGCCTTTAGGATTGGCGTGGACGGTGAAGACGATGGTCGAAACTGTTAGAAAAAAAATATTTTTAAACATATTTGATTTTCTTACTTTGAATTTTAAATATTTTGAGGGTAGTTTGAGTTAGACATTAAAATGTTGGTTCAGCGCTGCCTCCATAAAGAAAGTTACAGAAATACATGCACTATAATTGCCGGGGAGTTCCAACCCCTTTATAGTTTTGCTTAATCTGCATTTTGACAAGCTTTTTGCCATGTCCAATTGTATAAGGAGTGGTTGTCTTCTTCTATTGTCTGGAATGAACAAATAGGCTCACCACATACGCTAAGAATTTCTGAAGGTTTTACGTTTTTCCAGGCTTTCAGCATTTAGCTTCTGATGCATTGCAGGATTATCGAGCATCTACGTTAATAACTGTTCAACGGTTTCAGCTATTGTCACCAATGCCTTGATCAGCTTCGTTCTATTCCTTCATAGTTCACTGCTGTATTCAAAATTACCGGCTCTGTATAATCTGTATCAAGCTGCAGTATCGGTTTGCAAGTCATGATTATCTAGCTACACATCTATGACAAAAATGACTCATTTACTCGAAGTTTCCGACCTGCGAATTGCCTTTAATGCAAAGGGTGAATCTGTGGAAGTTGTGCACGGAATCGATTTTACGGTTGATTCAGCCGGTCAGACAGTAGCTATTCTTGGTGAAAGTGGCAGTGGCAAGAGTGTGACTTGTATGGCGCTTACCCGGTTACTACCGGAACCGCCAGTCTGTACGATAACTGGAAAAATCTTGTTTGAGGGTAAAGACGTTCTACAGATGCATCGGAATGCTCTTAGAAAAGTGCGCGGCAATGGGATTGCTTACATTTTTCAGGAACCGTCTGCTTCACTTAATCCGGTGTTTACCATTGGTTATCAGATTGCCGAAGCAGTAAAACTGCACCGGCCTGACATCAGCGATGTGAAAGGTCGTGTCGTAGAGTTGCTGAATCTGGTTGGCATCCGCAATCCCGAGCAACGTTATTCAGCGTATCCGCATGAACTCAGTGGTGGTATGCAGCAGCGAGTGGTGATTGCAATGGCGCTCGCCTGTGAACCCAAATTGCTGGTTGCCGATGAGCCGACGACTGCTCTGGATGTAACGATTCAGGCACAAATCATGGAATTGCTGCGCAAATTACGTGAGGAATTTGGCATGAGCATCGTTTTGATAACGCACAATTTCGGCATCGTTAAAGGATTTGCCGACGAGGTGATCGTTTTGTATCGTGGTGAAATTGTCGAACAAGGTTCTGTCGAAACAGTTTTGAACGATCCACAACATCCTTATACCAAGGCGCTGATTGCTTGCATTCCAAAGCTCGGGGTGAAGCAACGTCGCCTGATAACTATTGATCAGATGATGACATCTGTTTGAATTTAAAGCTGTCAAAACGACAAATGGATACGAATAAAAAGAATTCGGAAATAGAAGAACCACTTGCAGATGCCTTGATTTCCGTACGCAATCTGAAAGTGCATTTTCCAATAAAAGGAGGTATTTTGCAGCATACTCGTGGTTATGTAAAAGCGGTTGACGGTGTTTCTTTTGATGTACCGCGTGGCAGAACAGTTGGCTTGGTTGGCGAGAGCGGTAGTGGCAAAACGACAATCGGACGAGCCATTGCCCGGCTGGCGCCAATTACAGCAGGTAGTATCAGTTACGACGGGCAGCATTTGAACGACTTGTCCAACGCTGGTTTTCTTCCGTATCGAAAAAAAATTCAAGTAATCTTCCAGGATCCTTTCGGATCATTGAATCCACGCATGACAATTTACAGTATTGTTGCTGAGCCGTTAGATATTCATTTTAAGAAGTGGTCCCGAGAACAAAAAGTCGAACGTGTAAAAGATTTACTGGGAAAAGTCGGCCTGAGTGCAGATTTCATGCAACGCTACCCGCATCAGTTTAGTGGCGGGCAGCGGCAGCGAATCGGCATCGCCAGAGCACTTGCCGTGGAGCCGGAGTTTATCATCTGTGATGAACCCGTCAGCGCACTGGATGTTTCGGTACAGGCACAGATTGTGAACCTGTTACAGGATTTACAGGAAGAACTGGGGCTTACTTATCTATTCATTGCTCATGATCTGGCAGTTGTTGAACACATTAGTGATAATGTACTGGTAATGACCGAAGGAAAAATCGTTGAGCGAGCATCAGCTGACGAACTCTATGCAAACCCTCAACACCCCTACACGAAGAAATTGCTTGCTGCCGTACCAAATTTGTAACTGACATTTTCAATGAGTAAAAAAATCAGTGTAAAGGTCTGCGGTATAACTCGAGAGTCAGACATCAAACAGGCCTTGTCACTAGGAGCTGACTATTTGGGCTTTATTGTATACTCGAAATCACCGAGAGCCCTAAATTTGGAAAAGGCTGCGAAATTATTGCTCTTTGTGCCGGATGGAAAGCGTGTTGTTGTTGATGTAGGCACGGATCCAGTCGATCTGGAACGTTACAAAAAAGCAGGATTTAATTATTTTCAGATTCATGTGACTCCTTCACTGGATCCAAAGATTTTAAATAAGTACTTAACTGTGATTGGTCGTGATCAACTGTGGCTGGCTCCCCGACTGGCTCCCGCAGATCCGTTTCCTGAATGGATGCTCGAATATACAAAGACCATCGTATTCGATACTTACTCGAAAGATCAGTTTGGTGGCACGGGATGCACAGGAGATTTCGCTCGTTTTGCAAAATTGAAAAAGCAGTTTGCCGATGCAAACTGGGTGCTTGCCGGAGGGTTGAATCCAATGAATATTGCGACTGCCGTCAGAGAATCAACCACTGAAGCAGTGGATGTGAATAGCGGAGTGGAAATTGCGCCTGGCATAAAAGATTCGGAAAAGCTGCGTGATTTTTTTCAAGCTCTACGTGATTTGAACTAAAAAAGTGAGTCGACCTAAGCTCTGCTTTGGATAAGCATTTTTTTGAACCACGGATTGCACGGATTTACACAGATGCTCAGGCTCTGTAAGAGAGTCTTTAGTAAACTGTCTCTATCCGTGTACATTCGTGTGATCAGTGGTTTAATTGATTCTTATCTTTGGGTCTTGCGTGAGCCATAACGCTTCCTCAGTTTTGAATATTTCAGACTTTGATTGCAGCTTTGCTGCAATGTAGCT
>JBNKZP010000129.1:0-4064 GCA_050301675.1 Puniceicoccaceae bacterium | reverse complement strand
AAAGAGTGGATTGTAAGCTGACAGACTAAAGTTATCCAGATAGGCGACACCTTGCCGACTTCCGTAAATATTGATAGCCTCTGAGCCGGTCGTCAACGCTTCGAAAAAGCCCAGATTGATTGCCAATAAGTTTCCGTCAATGTAGACATCCCATACATTCAAAGTCAGGTTGAATCGCAAGGTAAACCGATGCCATCCGGTACGACCTGCTTCATCCAGAGGCACCGTATCACCCACAGTAAACCAGACTCCGTCCCCCAAACCATTGCCATTCAAAAATACCCATTCGCCGGAACCCAAATTGAACGGCTGTACGGCAATCAGAGCGGTCGTTTCCGGTGTGGTAAATGAAGGCATTTCCGGCAAGACCGACGCTGTCAGTTGCATGTAATAATCTGCAAACAGAATTGTATCAGCTGACGGGGTGAAGCGGAGGCTCAGTATATTTTCGGGATCAGCCGGAGGGATGCGGACTGATTGCGTACCTGACTGCGCTGTTTCATTGGTGATGACAACCGCGTTGTCCGTTGTCGTCCAGTCTCCGGAGAGAGACGCTCCATCGTCAAAACCTTCCAGCGCTTCAAAATCCGAAGTGTAAATCACACTAATTTCAGCAAACAAAGACGATATGATTAGAATGGGTAGGGTAAGGTATTGAGGCTTCATTAATTGGTTAGGGTGTAAGGTAACGTTGGCATAGGTTACTTTAAAAATTTAGAAATCTTATTGAGTCAAACATTTTTTCTAATTTTTAGAATTTTTTTGCATATTGTACTTTTATGCCACGAAATCACTACAACAGACAGAAGACCAGCGCTCTCAAGACCGGCAATCTTCGCTTAGGCAGCGCCGGTTGGAGCCTACGAATAGTACCGGAATCTAAAATGCTTAAAACCAAAGAACGCTGTGGATCTCTCGCAAAGTCGTCAGGCTCGCTAAGTTTTTTTGAGATGAATTTGCTGTTATACCGAATGACAAAAGGTTTGAAATAATAGAATCGAAATCGTCATCGAAATCGAGCCAGACAACATTATCGATCGATTTCGACAGAATGCTTTCAAACCTTTTCGGGACTGGTATTACATGTTCAAATAACAGAAATCTGTACTCGCTCTTCTCGAAGGTTTCTTTGATTGTTGCACTATGCAGCAGCACTATAAGCAAAAGCGAAAACGGTTCTTTCCGATAAACAATCTTTTTCGTGAGTATCTGCATACCTTCCATCGCAGTGTAAAATTGCCGGTTCACTATGAAGACTTGCTCAGGTATGAGGATTCTTTTGCGCTGATGGATCAGAACGGGGAAGACTCTCTCTGGCAGACATTGATTTATGAACAGCACTATAGACGCGAAATTTACGATGGTCTTAAGTATATTTACGTAATACTGCGTTCAGGCGGTGATGAATCTATCTTGAGCAATCTGTATATCGACCGAGTAGATTTCTGCACCTTCGGCAACACGAATCCATTGCGCGTTCGCGTCGTCAATCAGTACAATGACAATCACGACTATTTCTATGTCAAAAAGGCAGATGCATCGCGTATCTACGGCCTCGAACTGGAGGAGCTGCTTTCACCGAATCAGATTAATTTTCTCGTCGATAAAAATACTTTGATCGAAGAGCATATCATCGGCATCCCCGGTGACAGTTTTATTCGCGAGTACCTGCCAAATCGGGACGTAAATGAAGTGCGTCTGGCAAAGGAGTTTATTAAATTTAATGAGCGTTGTTTTGTCCGACTCCTCGGTGATATGCGTGCCTACAATTATGTGGTGGAAGTTACGCCCGATTTTGAAGAGACACAGTACCGCGTACGATCGATTGATTTCGATCAGCAATGTTACGAAGGACAACGTAATCTTTATCTTCCACAGTATTTTGATAATAATTTACCTGTAGTAAAACTCTGCAGGGAGTTGATCAACCGAGAAACCAGTCGGCAGTATCAGCGCGAAGAGCGTGCATTGATGCGCCGTCGACTCACATTCGCACTTCATCGCGTAAAGCATTTGTGCAATTGTATGTGCCGTGAC
Organism: Puniceicoccaceae bacterium; assembly: GCA_050301675.1. Lineage (GTDB taxonomy): Bacteria > Verrucomicrobiota > Verrucomicrobiia > Opitutales > Coraliomargaritaceae > Lentimonas. The sequence goes on along the minus strand of JBNKZP010000129.1, from coordinate 2,027 downwards.
CAGATCTCCAGTTTGGAAAAAACCCATCAACTACGCAAGGAGCTTGCCGAGATGCACGACGATGAACGCTACCTGAAATGTCAATCCATGGGCGAACTGACTTTTCTGAATATCAACCGCAAACTTAAACTAGAGCCTGATATAACTCTTTTTCCCAAAGGCATCGGTACATTTCGATAAGAAAATCGCTCCAATTTTCAGACCAGAGGCGCTAGTGAGCCAACTGGTACTGGCGAGCAACCTGACCTGTGAGTGCAACCCATTCATCCCAGGTTTCTTTCAATGAAGCACGCAGTGCTTTCAGTTCAGCTAGAATCTTTTTGCGCTGCTCGTTTGTTGCCTGTTTGAGTTCACGTGCTTTCAGCATAATTGCAGTTGCTTTTTCTTCAAAAACTTTGGCAAGTTCTTCGAGCTTGTCTTTAAGCTCAGCAGCAACTGCATCCATCTGTTCTTCCAAATGCTGTATGATCATTCTTTTGTCTTTTTGCACCAGTGACTTTTGTAGAATTACGTTGTTAATCACACGCAGGTTTCTAGTCATGCCGAACTTTGAAGCCAGCCAAATGATCCATTTTGAAGGGTCGAAATGATACCAGCGGATACCATTGCGATAGTCTGCTGCAAAAGCATGATGGTAGTTATGATAACCTTCACCAAAAGTAAGTAATGCCAGTATAGCATTGTCGACAGCGCTGAGTTCGCGGGCATAGGTTTTAGAACCAATCGTATGACAAAGGGAATTGATAAACCAGGTGCTATGGTGAATCATAGCCAGACGAAGCAAGAAACCATAATAGAAGGAGGCAAATGGGCCAACAAGCCAACAACCGATACCAAATACCAGGAGATTTACTGCAATTGTAAAGGGAGCATAGTAACGGTCCTGTATTACTACACGTGGGTTTTTGAGCAGATCATCCACTAGTGATTTGTCGAATTTACGCTCATAGTCGAACAACCAGAGAATGTGAGCATACCAAAATCCTTTTTTAATCGAGTAAGGATCTTTGTCTGTGTCCACATGATTGTGGTGATTACGATGATCATGTGACCACATAAGTGCAGACATTTCTAGTGAGAGCGACGAGCCTATCAGTACGCACCACTCGAAAAAAGGATTGGCGCTGTAAGCTCTATGCGCAAACAATCTGTGGTAGCCGACTGTGATCGATAAACCACCAACAACATAAGTGATCAAAAAGAAGGCAATGGCGCCCCACGAAAAAACAGTAATTGCAAATGGTATCAACCCCAGTATCAGGGCATGATAAGCAACTACAAAAATAAACATATCCCAGTGTTTAATCTTCATAGATTTCTAATTGGTTTGGGTGACTAGTATTTCACTAAAGGTAAAAATAGACATAGTTTAGTAAAACTAGAATTTGAAATACTTTCAAAAGCTTATTAGAAATAACCGAACATGCCTTTTGTCAAGAAGTTCTGCTTGTGTCATCTTCCAAAGCAGTTTTCCTAAAGCTTTCAATTACAGCTGCTGTTTGTTTCGGAGCTTCCAGATGAGGCATATGTCCAGCGCCGGGAATGGATCTCCATTGAGCATTGGGTAACAGTGTTTGCATACGTTTGGCAAAAGCACAGTATTTATCATCCTGTTCTCCGGTTATCAGCAAAACCGGACAATTGAGTTCGTCGAGTTTAACCCAGACGTTTGGATATTGCGCCTGACCAAACTGTAGCAAACTTGCTGCAAGCCCTTTGGCAGTATGCTGGCGACGATTTGCCTGCATTCTTTCAAGCCAATCCGAGCGAATATTCTGTTGACTCCGAATAACTGGCGTTTGCTGCCAATAACGAAGAAAATCTGTGACGCCTTCACGTAGCAAACGTTCGGCAAGCATTTGATCATGCTCCGCACGCTTTCCACGCTCCACTTCAGATTCAAGCCCGGCAGTGGCACTAATCAGAATCAGAGCATCCCAGTGATCAGGACAACTGATTGCATGCAAGAGCGCCGCTCTGGCTCCCATTGAATAACCAAGAGCAACCCTTGGCTTTGCCGGGGTCTG
>JBNKZP010000128.1:0-4129 GCA_050301675.1 Puniceicoccaceae bacterium | reverse complement strand
TATGGAATTCTTCCAGGAAAACACTTTGCTTTACAACATTATGGCTGGAGTTTCTGTTCTAGTGTTATTGTTGTTGGTTTTAAAATTGATAAAAAGTATTGGTGAAACAGTGCTGATATTGATTTGTGTCGTTATTGTGAGCTTCGGTATTATGAGATATTTTCCCGGAGTTGCCGAGCCTGTTGTCGAATTTGTCAAAGATGGCTGGGTGAATTATAAGTAGGAATAAATGCGCAATTCGATTATTTGTCATTGCCCATCTGTGAGAGGTTTTATTTGGTTCTTACAAAATGGCAAAACAATCAAAGCACGCAATCACACCGACTCGAAGCGAGGACTATCCTGAGTGGTATCAACAGGTAGTAAAAGCTGCCGATCTGGCGGAAACGTCTCCAGTGCGTGGCTGCATGGTCATCAAGCCATGGGGATACGCAATCTGGGAAAATATTCAGCGCGACCTGGATCGCCGTTTCAAAGAGACCGGGCACAAAAATGCTTATTTCCCGCTGTTCATCCCGAAGAGCTATCTGCAAAAAGAGGCAGAACATGTGGACGGATTTGCCAAAGAGTGCGCAGTTGTGACACATTCGCGACTGGAGGCCGATGCCGATGGTATCCTCCAGCCGGCCGGCAAGCTCGAAGAGCCGCTGATCGTGCGGCCGACTTCCGAAACAATCATCGGTGAACTTTTTTCAAAATGGGTGAACTCCTATCGAGACCTGCCCCTGTTGATCAACCAATGGGCAAATGTCGTTCGATGGGAGATGCGCACTCGTCTCTTCTTGCGCACTGCTGAATTTCTCTGGCAAGAGGGTCATACTGTACACGCTACGGCAGAAGAGGCCCTTGAAGAAACACGTCAGATGCTTGCAGTGTATGCTGATTTTGCCAGAAATGTGATGGCAATGCCCGTAATAACCGGAGAGAAAACAGCTGCTGAACGGTTCCCCGGAGCAGTGTCGACTTATGCAATCGAAGCCATGATGCAAGACCGTAAAGCTTTGCAGGCAGGCACTTCACACTTCCTGGGGCAAAACTTTGCCAAATCCAGCGACATTCGATTTCTCAACGCCGAAGGGACAGAGACCTTTGCGTGGACAACATCCTGGGGTGTTTCGACCCGTTTGATCGGTGGTTTGATCATGACACATTCCGATGATGACGGACTTGTGCTGCCGCCACGGGTTGCGCCGGCTCACGCAGTTATCATTCCGGTAACGCCCAATGAAGCATCGCGTTCGGAAGTACTCCGTTATTGTCACGAATTTAAACAGGCGCTTGAATCACAGAGTTACATGAACGAACCGGTAAAGGTTGAACTGGACGACCGCGACATGCGCGGAGGTGAAAAAGTATGGCATTGGATCAAAAAAGGTATTCCGGTTCGCATCGAAATCGGTCCACGCGACATAGAAAGCAATAGCGTTTTTGTCGGTCGTCGCGACCAGTTACCCAACGATAAACAAAGCCATCCACGTGATGTATTTATTGTCGGCATTGGTGACTTGCTGGATGAAATACAGGAAGGACTCTTTGCCAGAGCAGAGAAGTTCCGTGAAGACCATACCCGAGAAATTGTTAGCGAGGCAGAATTTAAAGAATTCTTCACAGAGATTGATGATGGCAAACAGACAGGGCAGGGTGGCTTTGCCTCAATGGGATTCTGCTGTGATCCCGAATTGGAAGATCAAATTGCTAAAAAATACAAAGTCAGCGTACGATGCATTCCGGACAACACGGTGGATGAAGATATTCCCTGCGCTTTCACCGGTAAACCTGGCAAGCGCGTGATATTTGCAAAGTCGTATTAAACCCGTTTCACAATGATTACAACTACCGAAGCTCTGATCGATGCGGTTGCGGCTGCTCAATCAGCGGGATGCATTGGCATTGATACCGAATTTATCTGGGAGCGCACTTATTATCCCATCCTTGGGCTGGTTCAAATCGGTTATCCTGATGGCCATTGTGAACTAATTGATGCTCCTGAAATTAAGGACTGGTCGCCGTTGAAGGAATTGATCGAAAATGAAACAGTAGTGAAAATTCTTCATGATGCACAACAGGATTTGATGATTCTGAAAAGGGCCAGTGGAGCATGCCCTAAAAATATTTTCGATACGCAGCGTGCTTCGGGCTTCATCGGGCTTTCCTCAACGATTTCCCTGAGCGGACTGTTGAAAAATTTACTAAAAGTGCGACTTAGCAAATCAGAGACTCGCTCTGATTGGTTGGCCCGACCCTTGAGTGAGAAACAAACACACTATGCCGAAGACGATGTACGCTACTCGACTCGACTAATGCAGAAGATTTTCAACAAAGCTGATGCGCTGGGACGTAGCGAGTGGATACTGGAAGAGATGCGTTACTATGAAGACGAAGCGATCTATGAGGAATTCGATCCGGAAACTGAAATGCCGCGTGTGCGTGGTAGTGGTGCACTGACGAATCAACAGCGCAATGTTCTTCGTGCTCTGGGAGCCTGGCGCGAGTGCGAATCACGTAAACGCAATTTACCGCGTAACTTTGTTTTGTCCGATGATGCCATCGTCTCCATATTGAAGAACTTGCCTGTTTCTGCCGAAGCTATAAAGCCTTGTCGCGGCCTTACAGAAAAGACGCTTAAATACAATCGGGCGAAAATATGGGCAGCAATCAAACGCGGAATTAAAGGAGATCTGCCGAGTCTATCCAGTTCTACAAATAACCAGGCGCCGACTCCCGATGAAGGGTACGAATCGCGTATTGATTTGGCCTTGGCCTTAATCAAAGGCACTTGTCTGGCTACGCAGATGGATCCCGCATTGATTGGCAATCGAGCTGATGTGACATCGTTAGTACTCGAAGCAGAATCAACAGATGCGAATCATCATCCGATATTATCTGGCTGGCGTGCGGAATTTATTGGTAACCAGCTACTGGATGTAATCAGAGGCAAATGTGGTGTTAAGATCAATAGCGAGACCAAGTTGCCGGAATTGATAACAAATGATTCTTAATTCCGTTAATACCCTTTTTCGGGGATTCCACCCAGTGGTGCCGCCGGAGTNCTTCGTTGATCTAGCAGGTCGGCAGCGTAATTTTTGTGCAACTGCCATCCGGCACGATAAGGAGAACCGTGTGTCTTGATCCATTCGGTAATGCAGTTCAGAATTTCATTACTCTCGTGTTGTGACCATTCAGGATGTAACCAGACAACACTATCAGTTTTAATTTTGGCGCCACTTCCGCCAAGAACAGCAACATACTCCTTGATTGCCTCAGGGTGATCAATGATGAGTTTGAATTCGTTGGCACGATTAATATTGTCCACCAACGGGAGTTTCCATCGCTTTGGACTCAGGGTTATCCAATCAATGTTTCCTTGGATAGGAAAAGCGCCGCTGGTTTCCAGATGTACTTTTTGGCCGACAGCGTGCAGTGCATTCGTAAGGACAGTCAGATCGTGTATGGCAGGCTCGCCGCCGGTAATTACGGTAAACTCAGCACAGGTCTTTGCCGCTTCAACGGCAAGTTCCTCGGGTTCAAAACGATTCACCGGCGAAGGAATGTAATCGGGATGCCAAGTCCCTGCAGAGTCGCACCAGGGGCAATGAACCGGACAGCCAAACGTGCGAATAAAATAAGCTGCCCGACCGGTATGCACACCTTCCCCCTGAAAAGAATAGAATTGTTCATGAATCGGCAGCTTCATTGAAGAGATAGATTATTACGAAAGAGACAAACAACGCGAAAAATAAAACAACACACAAAGCTAAAAGTTCAAAGTTCTAAATTTAAAGTTCGAAGTTCAAGGTGTTTTTCGCATTGACCCGATCCAACAAGCAACAAGTCTTTGATTTTCAATACGCTCCCGTAGTTCAATGGATAGAGCAGTGGTCTCCGAAGCCGCAAATCCCGGTTCGAATCCGGGCGGGAGCATTTTATTCTGGATCGCCTTTCTGTGCTTCCAGCCGTGCTCTTGAGATTTCAATGGCAGTATGGAGTTTTTGCTGGAGGAGTTCGCGCGATGGCAGGGCAGTCAGGTATTCGGCGACATGGATGCCGCTCTGGTCGAGTTCGAGAAGTTCGATTTGCTCTTCTTTCTTTCCTGCGCAGAGAATGAGGCCCAGGGGTGGTTCTTCGTCGG
>JBNKZP010000127.1:0-4172 GCA_050301675.1 Puniceicoccaceae bacterium | reverse complement strand
GGAAATTGTCTAGTGGCCCAATCCGGCGGGCCGACATCAGTGATTAACGCCAGTCTTGCAGGTGTAATCGCCGAAGCATTGAATCATGAGTGTATTGAAGAGGTTTACGGCGGGATGAACGGTGTGCTCGGCATTTTAAATGAGCAACTGGTTGATCTTGCCTCAGAAACCCAACAGGCAATCCGCGCGTTGCGCCACACTCCCGGAGCAGCTTTGGGAACGTGCCGTTTCAAGCTCAAGCAGCAGCAGGATTTCGATCGCATCCTTAAAGTATTCGAAGCACACAATATACGTTACTTTTTCTATATTGGTGGAAACGATTCGCAGGACACGGCAGATAAAATTTCCAAGCTTGCCCAGCAGCGCGATTATAAACTCCGTGTAATTGGTATCCCAAAGACGATTGACAATGATTTGGTGACCACTGACCACACACCCGGTTACGGAAGTGTGATCAAATATGTAGCCACAACCATCAAAGAGATTGCCTGTGACAATAAGGGAATGGGTCAGCATGATCTGGTACAAATCGTCGAAGTAATGGGACGCAGCGCCGGCTGGATTGCTGCTGGAGCGACTCTGGCTAAACGACGTGATGAGCCAAATGCGGCGCCTCATCTGATCTATCTTCCGGAAGTTGCATTTTCTCCGGATAAATTCATCTCGGATGTTCAGAGTGTGCTTCAAAAGGAAAAATTCTGTTTAGTTGTCGTTGGTGAAGGATTGATAGACGAAGATGGCAACTATATCGCGACGAAAAGCACTGGAACCGATGCTTTTGGGCATACTCAACTGGGAGGTGCCGGTGATTATCTGCGCAGTCTTGTTGAAGAGTCCCTTCAAGTTAAAGCACGTTCGGTGACTTTGGGAATGGCACAACGAGCCGCTGCTCACTGCTCCTCGCAGACTGACAACGATGAAGCTTATCTTGCCGGGCGAGCAGCAGTGTCCGCTGCAATTAATGGCGAGACTGACAAGATGGTCACACTGCTTCGTAGTGACGGAGAGAATTATAAGTGTGAAACCGGGCTGGTAGAACTTTCAGAGGTAGCCAATGGAGTAAAGAAGTTTCCGGAAAGCTGGATCAATGAAGATGGTATCAGCATGAACTTCAATTTTTACAAATACGCCTTACCTCTGATTCAGGGTGAAGTGCAAGTGCCTTATGAAAATGGCGTCCCCTCCTTCGCTAAATTGAAAATGGTAAAAGTCGATCGCAAGTTGGACGCCCATGCCCTGGAGTAAGCCTGTTGCAAATCATGCGGGCAGTCATCCAGCGAGTTTCATACGCAGCCGTTACTGTCGGAGAAAAAATAGTTGGCGAGATCAGTAAAGGTCTCCTGATTTTTCTTGGTGTCGGTAAAAACGATGCAGACTCGGACAGCGAGTGGCTCATTCGACGTATAACGCAACTACGTATCTTCGAAGATACAGAGGGTCGCATGAATCAATCGCTGGCAGATGTCGAAGGTTCCGTATTGCTAATCAGTCAGTTTACCTTGTATGCGAGTCTGAAAAAAGGGAATCGTCCCTCGTTTAACCGCGCAGCGCTTCCGGATCAGGCCCTTTTGATATATGAGAAATTTGAGCGTGATTTGTCGACTGCTCTCGGCAAATCTGTACAGACAGGTTGTTTTGGAGCAGAGATGCAGATCGAAGCACATCACGCCGGACCAGTAACCTTGGTCATCGATACAAAGGAACGCAATTTCTGATGGCATCTGTTCTGAGAAAAGATTTCTTCGATCGTCCGACACTGGATGTTGCAAAAGAACTAATTGGTAAACAACTATGCCGGCGATTACAAAAAGGCAAAATTCAGCGTGCTGTAATTTGTGAGACGGAAGCTTACGATGGTTTCGAAGATCGAGCATCGCATGCTCACAGGGGAGTGACGCCCAGAAACGCCATTATGTTTGGACCGCCAGGCTATGCTTATGTCTACCTGTGCTATGGAGTGCACTGGTTGTTAAATATTGTCACACGCGAGAGAGGTTATCCGGCAGCAGTGCTGATTCGTGGTGTTGAAGGATTTACAGGTCCAGGACGATTGACAAAGCATTTTCAGATCAACCGTGCATTTAATGGTCAGTTGCTGACACGTGCCAGCGATCTCTGGCTTGAAGATTGTAAGAGTTTTATCCAACCTGAGAAAATAACGACAACGCCAAGAATCGGCATTGACTACGCAGGGGCTGAGTGGAAGGCCATGCCTTGGAGGTTTGTAGCCTTGAATAACGAATCGTAGTCCGCATGTAACATGACGCGAACGTTCAACATGCAAAGAGAAAAACCATTCGCTAAGGTATCATGCCACGAAATTTACAAGTTATTCTGTACTAAGACTTGTCTAAAGGAGCAATACTTATTATTTTCATAATTTTATTGTTCATGAAAAAGCGTGAGATTATTTGCATTATTATGGGAGGAGGACGCGGTTCACGCTTGTATCCTCTAACCAAAGAACGCTGTAAGCCCGCAGTTCCTCTGGGTGGCAAGTATCGTCTGGTTGATATCCCCATAAGCAACTGTCTCCATTCCGGGTACAACCGAATTTATGTTTTAACCCAGTTTAATACAGCGTCATTGCACCGGCATATACAAGAATCCTACAAATTTGACTCCTTTGGAGGTGGATGTGTTGAGATTCTATCTGCTGAGCAAACAGATTCAAGTGATAGCTGGTATCAAGGTACTGCCGATGCTGTGCGACAGAACATGCATCACTTTGGAAACAGACGAGATGACGATGCGCTCTATATCATTCTATCCGGAGATCAGCTATATCGTATGAATCTTGCAGAAATGGTTAAGATACATGATGATTCAGGAGCATCCGTAACGATAGCAGCAAAACCCATTGAACTCAATGCTTCCAAGGGCCTTGGGCTAATGCGTATCAGCGATAACTTGGAAATAAAGGAATTCGTAGAAAAGCCTACAGATCCTGAAGTTATCAAACATCTGGCAGTAGGCGATAGTGTCCGCAGCAGAATGAAAAATCCAAGTGATCAGGACTATTGTTTGGCATCCATGGGCATCTATGTATTCGACGCAGCTACTTTAACTCATGCTTTGAAAACAAAAGCTACAGATTTCGGCAAAGAGATCATCCCTGAATTACTCGGCAAAACAAAAATATGCAGTTATGTTTTTGACGACTACTGGGAAGACATTGGTACCATAAAAGCATTTTTTGATACCAATCTGAGGCTGACAGATGAGTTGCCACCCTTTGATTTTTTCAATCAGGAAGCAAAAATTTACACACGCGGGCGGCTGCTTCCGCCATCCAAGTTAAATGCTTGCCAAATAGAGCGTGGGGTCCTTGGTGATGGCAGCATTATTACCAACGGGCGATTAAAGCACTGCTTACTTGGGGTACGCTCAGTAGTTCAAAACAATGCAGTGTTGGAAGACGTAGTGATGCTAGGCGCTGATTTTTACGATACAATTGAAGATCTGGAAGAAAACCAAAGGCTGGGACGACCGGCTTTGGGAATAGGGCCGGATAGTGTTGTAAAACATGCTATTCTAGACAAAAACGTACGCATTGGTAAAAACGTAGTCCTGGATCCTGAAGGCCTGCCTGAAAATTTTGAACAGGGCAATGGAATTTTTATTCGTGATGGAGTATTGGTTGTATGCAAAAATACAATTGTACCTGACGGATTTGTCCTCAAAGCATAACATCACATGCGATGACTCCTTTACAAAATAAAAACAGTTTTCTAACATAACACGCATCTAACTCGAATAAAAGAAAATGAAAAAGCTGCTTATCTGTACGGACGGTTCAAACTATTCACAAGAATGTTGTCGTTATGGCGCCTGGCTCGCAAAGAAAACAGGAGCAAATATAGAAGTTCTATATGTCACTGATCTGCGTCAGTTTGAAATACCCACTGTAGGTGACTTAAGTGGAAGTCTGGGGATACAGCCATATGAAGCGATGGTCGTTCAACTCAAAGAGCTTGAAGATCATAAGTCTAAGTTTGTTGAAGAATCTGCAATGGAAATTTTCAAAGCAGAAGGACTTGCAGATCGTACCAAGTTTCATCATGACACAGGGTTACTGGTTGATTCGATTGAAGAATATGCCGACAGAGCGGATTTGATTCTCCTGGGAAAACGAGGTGAAAGCGCCAACTTTGCAAAAGAGCATCTTGGCT
>JBNKZP010000126.1:0-4235 GCA_050301675.1 Puniceicoccaceae bacterium | reverse complement strand
AGGAGGATGAAGATTTCTTTGTGTGCGGATCTCTGAATCATTGGGCAAAGAAGTGTCCAAATCACAAAGGAAGAACATCTCAACCTGAGCAGAAGACTGCAAACATGGTTGTATCCAGATTTGGAGATGAAACTAGTGGGTACGGTAATTTACCCTATGTTCTTTCAGTGTTTCAATCTACCACTTGGTGGCTTGATTCTGGTGCAAACGTTAATGTGTGTTCTGATGCTTCTCTGTTTTCTTCTTACTTTTGGTTTTATTTGAAACGAGGGAACCGTAACATCATTTGATTTATTGTTCGTAAAAATCTCAAGAAAGCGAATTCAATAGGGTATGCGTGTTTTAATTACCGGAGGGGCTGGTTTTATTGGTAGCCATTTGTGTGAACGTTTGCTCAACGAAGGGCATGAAGTTTTTTGTCTGGATAACTTCTTTACCGGACATAAGTCCAACATAGTTCATCTTTTAGACAATCATTTCTTTGAGTTGATTCGGCATGATGTGATTGACCCTTTTAAAATAGAGGTTGATCAGATCTATAATCTCGCATGTCCTGCATCTCCGATTCATTACCAGTACAATCCCATCAAGACGATTAAAACATCGATAATGGGCTCAATCAACTGTCTGGGGCTGGCAAAGCGTGTTCACTGTCGAATTTTTCAGGCATCTACTTCTGAAGTGTATGGTGATCCCGCAGCTGAATTTCATCCACAGCCGGAAACTTATTGGGGCAATGTTAATCCAATCGGCATTCGCTCTTGTTATGATGAGGGTAAGCGGGTTGCTGAAACACTGTTTATGGATTATCACCGAGAAAACAATGTCGACATTCGTATCGCCCGAATTTTCAACACTTATGGTCCGCGGATGTCTCAGAATGACGGACGAGTTGTTTCTAATTTTATAGTGCAGGCCTTGAGCGGTCAGGATATCACAATTTACGGTGAGGGACAGCAAACACGTTCATTTTGTTACGTAGACGATTTGGTTGAAGGAATTGTGCGTATGATGAATCAGGATTCAGAGATTGGTCCGATTAACATGGGCAACCCGGAAGAATTTACGATCCTGGAACTGGCAGAAAGGATAATCCGGTTGACCAATAGCTCATCCAAAATTATCTATGAAATCTGCCTTCAGACGATCCACAGCAACGTCAGCCGGATATTCAAAAGGCCAAAGAGACCCTTGGATGGGAACCCACCGTTTCACTGGATGAAGGGTTAAAGCCGACAATCGCCTATTTCGACACAGTTTTATCGGGAAAATGATTTCAATCTGAGTTCCCGATTTAAGGTTCAGTATGAGTCTTCATCAAAACCCGGATGGAAGCAGGTTTTGTAAGTTTTGATAAAATAGAGCTGTCTGTTCTTCCTTACTTAGATCAGTTACTCTGTCTATTGAACTGATGTATTTCGCAAAGTCCGGAGTTTGCTGTGTGCGAGGATATAATCTAAGCGGATAGTCGGATCCAAACAAAATTTTGTCAGCGCCGACGATGTCAATTACACGACGAAAAATGGACATGTCATACAAGAGTGGCGAGGCTGCGGTATCGTAGTAAACATTTTGCAGCGCTTTTTGCAAAAAGGGATTTAGTTCAAAAAAGGCGAGACCGCCCCCCCAATGCGCAAGGATAAGTTTCAATTTTGGGTTGGTGCGCGCCATGTTTACGAAATCATTCATCGGTGTTGGAACTGTTCCTGGAAGATTGCGTCCAACGACTTCTGTCGCATGCATATTAACCGGCCAGTTGTTTTCAACGCACCAGTTTGCCAGGGCCTGCCAGCCTATACCGGAGGCATCAAATTGTTGCACTCCGGGATGTAACTCTCCGACACCGCAGAGGCCCAGGCTTCGGGCGTACTCGCATTGGTCGATTACATTGGCTTTTGTGCCGCTGGGATCAATTGCGGCAAATCCGATGAATCGTTCGGGCGCTGCGGTGACCCACTTGGCGATGTGTTCATTGTGCCAGCGGCAAGTAGCTTCGTTTTCCCAGTACCAGCCGAGTAGCACTGCTTTGTAAACACTGGCAGCATCCATCGCTTCGAGCATTTCGTCCAGGGTTGCCCATCCTTGAATCGACGGCCGGTCTGCGGGCGCTACGATGCTGGCCCAGTGCAGTTCGTTGTGGGTCTTTGCCCAGGCAGTCGGACTGGCGCTCAATTGCTCCGGATAGCAGTGGGTGTGGCAATCGATAATGGTCATCATCCAAATTGTTGCTCGAGTTAAACCCGGATTATGCAATGGGATGAGGCGTGTGCTTTACAACTGAAGCACAAGGGAGCGTATAAGTATACGTGACCGCAGTGCTGATAGGCAGTAAAGTGCGCGCGTCGCCCAAGAGTTTTTCAACTATAGGCTCAACCACATTTCTATTGCAAAGCATTAAAAATATGGCTCTATAATAACAACTTACGAGCCAGAAACACTTTTTTGAAAAACTCGTTTGCATAATCCGGGTTAAAGCAACAGTGAAGCATTTTACAATCTTACCGGCAGGCCTCTTTTCTCCAGATGCTCTTTGGCCTGACGTATGCTGTAGGTTCCGAAGTGGAAGATAGAAGCGGCCAGTACAGCATTGGCGCCACCGAGTTGTAATGCATCTGCCAGGTGATCCAGATTACCTGCACCGCCGGAAGCAATGACCGGGACTTCCACCGCGTTGCTTACCGCCCGGTTCAGGTCGTTATCATATCCTGTTTTGGTACCATCGGCATCCATACTGGTAAGTAGTATTTCACCTGCACCGAGAGAGACTACTTTTCGAGCCCATTCGACCACATCCAGACCTGTTGGTTTGCGGCCTCCATGGGTGAATACTTCCCAACGGTTCTCGTTGTTGATACGTCTTGCATCAACTGCGACAACAATGCACTGATTGCCGAATTTAGAGGCAGCCTGGTAGATCAGGTCAGGGTTGATCACTGCAGCAGTGTTCAGGCTTACTTTATCGGCTCCGGCATTGAGCATGTCGCGAATATTTGCAATGGTGCGTAGTCCGCCACCTACGGTGAGCGGCATGAAACACTCCGAGGCTGTGCGCTCGACAACATCAATCATGGTATTGCGTTCGTCACTGGAGGCTGTGATGTCAAGAAATACAAGTTCGTCGGCTCCTTGTTGCTCGTATGCTTTTGCCTGCTCAACAGGATCGCCGGCATCAATCAAATTAACAAAATTAACACCTTTAACAACACGACCTTCGTGAACATCTAAACAAGGTATAATCCTGACTGAAAGCATGTTTGAAAAGGTAATTATTCTCCCGAGTGCGTGAACTGCGGATGCTGCAACGGTAATCAGACAGTTCTTTTCAATTCATCAGGCCAGCACTCAGAATGCTACTCATCAGCAAAGGCGATATCCGGATCAAAGGAAAGCGCGAGGCGATATTGTATTCCGGGTCGCATGATGAGTGGGTGACTGCGTTCAAGCGTTTGCAGATAGTGGACATTTCCATAATAAGTACGATAGGTAGGATCGTCCGTTACCGTATCGAGTTCTTTCCACTCGGCCTGGAAATCGTCTTTTACAACCTGCGCTCTATGACCGGCTTCACCTAGACAGAAAGAAGTGCTTACCCGGTAACGGGAATGCGGCGCAGCAATTGCCAGAATATAACGCATGCGATCCATTTGTGTTTGTTGCTTTACCGTAAAGCAGAATTCACAATTGATCTCAGTACCTTTGAATGACCATAATACTTTGCAATTGCCCAGCCCGGATACAATTTTCTCATCTTTAGTGATCAGTTCCGGCTGTTCGTACCTGAAGACAAGTGCATTGCGCAGCCCCATGGAAGTCGTGCAGTTTTTTCCATAAAAGGACGGCACAATTACTTTGTCACCAAAGGTTAGCTCTGGCATCATGATAGGAAGATATTTATCGACTGGCCAGTCAAAGATTCCCGGAGAGTGTGGAAATGCCAGATAATCGCAGGTGTTTTTGCCTTGTTCGCTAGAGGCAATCAGCGGTAGTTGTAGTGCAAGTCCTGAACTGGGATCCTGGTAGATAAACATACCTTGTTCTTTTCTGTGTGACTTGTCAAAGCATACAAATCGGGCGATTTTACGCGGAGGGACTGGAGTTGAGGGATTCGTGCTACCTTTTATGGAACGAGCGAGACGCGACCACTGACAAAGGTTGCGGACTGCATCGAAATTAGCCATGCGTGTCGTATGGTAGGGTACGGTGTTTCGCTCATTATCACGGATGACCAGATAGCC
>JBNKZP010000125.1:0-4283 GCA_050301675.1 Puniceicoccaceae bacterium | reverse complement strand
TGAGTGGGGAGTAAGTTGTGATCCCCGCGCAGAAGAGTGGCGCAATTTTTTCAATATCTGCCGTATCTGGCACTTTGATAGCGAATTCTTCGGAAAGAACGATATTGTTGGAATAACCACCTTGGGTGAGTTTGCCGTCGTGATAGAGGTCCGGTGAAGCATAAGTCAGCACGCGTTTGCGGCAGTATTGTTCGAGGCCTTGCTTACAGTAGTTGCACTCCCTACAGGAATTGACGAGGCAACCTACGCCGGCGAAGTCGCCGACTTTGAACTTGGTCACATTCCGACCTACCTGCGTGATGCGACCAACGATTTCATGTCCCGGTACCATCGGGTAGGTCTCATCACGCCAGTCTTCGTGAGCGTGATGTATGTCACTATGGCAGATGCCGGCGTAGTGAATCTCAATCAATACATCGTTATCGCCAACCGGATGGCGTTCAAATTCGTATGGCTGAAAACTGCCATGACTGGAGAAGAGCGCATACCCTCTCACTTTTACGGGCATTTCATTTGCTCCCAGTTGACTAAAAGACAGAAGTGACAGCCCAGCAAATAGGTTAAGGATTTGTTTCATAATTTCAGTTAGATTGCCTGTTAGTGATGATAGGAAAAATGGAACTCAACGTCCGGTAAGCGCATTAAATATCTTTTTTTCATGATCCTTACTATACACCACACAGGATGTAATCCGGTAGAACGATCCTGCTTTATTTTTGCCTAAAACTCCGAAGGAACGGAAAAACTGGCCAAACCTTGCTTGTGTCAACAAGGTAAAATTTTAAGAAATGCATTTTGATTCTAGTCCTTCAACCCGGCTAGTTCACGGAGATCGTTGAAATGTTCCAGCAAACTACTGGTTTTGCCCAGATCGCTCAATGTACTTTCAAACAGTTCGCGCTTTTCAGCTTTGAGTTGCTGGATACGTTCTTCGATTGTATCCTTCGTAATCATGCG
This sequence comes from Puniceicoccaceae bacterium, assembly GCA_050301675.1. Classification (GTDB taxonomy): domain Bacteria; phylum Verrucomicrobiota; class Verrucomicrobiia; order Opitutales; family Coraliomargaritaceae; genus Lentimonas. Next base: position 3,326 of record JBNKZP010000125.1, on the reverse strand, counting down.
ATATACAAAAACACGTTTGCGCTGCCCGATCCGGTGTACTCGATCAATAGCCTGATTTTCGATCGCAGGATTCCACCACGGATCGAGCAGGAAAACATAGTCGGCGGCGTGTAGAGTTATTCCGGTGCCTCCTGCCCGCAGGCTTACGAGAATCACAGTTGCGCCTTTGCTCTTCTGAAACGTTTCGACTGGCTTTAAGCGGTCTTTTGTCTGGCCCGTTAATTCAAGCACCTGGGCTCCGGTAAATTCTTTTTTAATCAAAGGTTTCACTCGTTTTAACAACTGAACAAACTGGCTGAACACGACGACTTTGCGCGCACCTTTGCCCGTTAATGCTTCATTGAGTCGAGTCAAAAGCATCTGAACTTTACCACTCTGAATCGGATCAGCGTTGACACTGGGAATCAGACCAGGGTCGCAGCAGACTTGTCTCAGACGTGTCAATAGAGTGAAGAAATTCATTGATTGCGTACTCACGATATCCTGCAGATCGTTACCCAGTGATTCGCTGCTTTCGTTCAACAAGCCTTGATACACATGGCGTTGGATATCCGTCAAAGGACAGATCAGATCTATCTCTACTTTGGGTGGCAGGTCATTGCCAACCTCGTCTTTTTTACGTCTGAGTAGAAAAGGTGCAATTTGACTGCGCAATGTCTTCTCCAGAGAACTGCGCACCTGGAGATCGGGTGAGGTTGCTTTTGCTTCGAATCGATTTTTGGAACCCAACAGACCCGGCATCAGAAAGCGAAACAGAGTCCACATATCAAGCAGACGGTTCTCAATGGGTGTTCCGGTAAGTGCAAGACGACATTCCGCCCGAATCGCGCAGCATGCATGTGTCACTTTAGCATCCGGGTTTTTTATTTGCTGAGCTTCGTCCAATATCGCATAACCGAAGTCAGTTTTGCTAAGCAGGTGTTTATGGCGGCGCAGTTGTGTGTAACTGGCGATCCATAATTTTGGTTTGGATTGTGTCGACTGAGAAAACGTTTGTTTGCTGCTTAATACTGCCACAGCCAGTTGCGGATACCATTGCTTTGCTTCACACTCCCAGACTGGCACTACACTTGCCGGGCAAACAACCAGGCTGTCTTTATCTTCAAACGGATAGGCATTCAAAAGTGTCAATACTTGCAGTGTTTTACCCAATCCCATTTCGTCTGCCAGCAACCCATGACAGTTTTGTATGCGCAAATTTGCCATCCAGTGCACACCATGAGCTTGGTAGGGACGTAAGAAATCGGGTAGGGGACGACCTTGCAATGCGTCAACAGACGAAGCGTTGGACTCGATTCTAGAACGCCAGTTCTGTAATGCACGCTCCAGATCGACTTTGATGCCATGGTCGCCAAACAGAGAAAATATCATGTAGCGCGGCCAGGCTTTTGTAGATCCATCTTTGCCAGAGGCTGCGACTTGCCACTCATTAATGGCTTCTACCTGATCATCGTTGATACGAACCAGTCCAAGCTCTTTGACGATGTGTGTGCCGCGTCCGATTCGAGTCAAACGTTTTGTATGTTTAGGATCTAGCCAGCGTGCGCCCATTTTCAAGCGCCAGTCGACTCTCATTGACTTTTTGTCCAGTTGCTTTGCGCGTCCGCTCAGCTTGATAGGTTTCACACCCTCAGCCAGCCGTTGGGCGTCTGCATCCAGATTGAATCGTTCAAATGCCTTCTTCCAGCGTTTGAGAGTCGTGGCGAAGAAGACAGTGACCCGATCCGGGTCTGACAGTATGAAATCATCTGATGTGCCTCGAAATACAAAACCTGCTTCTTTCGCCATTGCTGTCAGTCGCACCAAAAGTTCTCGCTCCGGGCCAGGCAATGCAGCCTCGTTGTCGTTTGAAGAAGCCTTGTTTTCAGGGTTCAGGTTTTCCCACCGGGCACGTAGTCTCAGGCTCGAGCCAACTACACTGAAGTGTGGTACCAGGCGACGGGTAAGCGGCACAGCCGGCTTTTCTTCGACCTGCTTTTCAGCGACTTTCATCTCTGTAGTCGCCGATGACCTTGCCTGTTTTGCAACATAGGGTAGAGGCGCGATCTCATCTGCGATCAGTTCCTCTATTTCATACAGACCACCAACTGCAACCGCATTGCCCAGGAGAGCATCCTCCCTTGAAAAACGAACTGTCAGTTTCCCGGCATTCCACTCCAGAACGGCATAGCAAGTATCTTTGCGTGAGAAAGAGCAGTGCACAATTGCATCCTGTTCAGACAATTCGATCCCGGAGACTTGACCCATTCGATACAACTCTTGTCCACGTCGAAGCGCCTTTTCAGAAAAGGCATGTTCCCAATCATGTGCAATGTGTTCAAACCAGGCTTCAAGCGCTGTTTGGTTATACACGCGACTGGATGCACGATTAGGCATATTCCACAAAATAAATTATTCAGGATAGCATTCCGGAGATGTTAGCTGCAAGTACATTGTCGCCATAAATCACATCCATTAGAAAATGTTTGCGCCTCGTGGCCCAGTCTCGCCGGCCCGACTCACATTTGCATTACATGTGAGCTTGTCTTCTGCAAGCTCGTTGCGTTTCCTGATCGTATGGTATCCGACCAACAAATCTTGCCATATACAGCCTGGCAAAAAACTGCCCAAAAGCACCGTAGCAAAGCTGAAGAGTGGACACGTCCGTATCGCTCCCGTCGAACTCAGGGACAACTGCATCCGGTACACGACTTTCTCTTTATTTACTATCGTTTCGCGCCGGCGCAGTTAGAGCGCTGGCACCCGCCGCTGGGCGTCTGTCTCGAAGCAAATCAACCCATTGCCGGCTACAGCGAAAAGCATTATTCGCACAAAGAGAACATACTCTTTCAGGATCCTGAAAAGATTGATAACAAAGTGCTCAAACGTCTCCGCTGGAGCCTAAATATTTGTCGTTCTGTGGAACAACGATTTCCACAATATCGCTGTTTCGGCATGCACGAGTGGGCGATGGTCTACCAAGGGGGGCCACGTGGACGGCCACGCCATGAAGGAACGTTAGCATTGCGCCTACCTCAAAAACAGATTGATGCACTGGTTCGTGATCAACTGACTTGCTGCAGCCACTTCGATGCCTTTCGCTTTTTTACCGACACAGCAAAACCGTTCAACCGCGTACATCCGACTCAGGACACACGACTGCAAAACGAACAGCCGGGCTGTTTGCATACCAACATGGACCTCTACAAATGGACTGCCAAAAGCATGCCATGGGTGGGTTCTGACCTACTCTGAGACACTTTTGAATATGCCGTGCGTTGCCGTGAGATTGACATGCGCGCCAGTCCTTACGACTGCACTTCACTCGGTTTGCAGCCAATCCGAAT
>JBNKZP010000124.1:0-4351 GCA_050301675.1 Puniceicoccaceae bacterium | reverse complement strand
GAGGCTGAAAAAATACTTAAAGAAAGTGGAATTAGTCCGGTGTGTCAGGCGCTCAGTGGTGATGTTGAGACAGCCATTTCCAATTATGTTGATATCTCTGAAATTGATCTCCTGATTGCCGGAGCTTACGGCCATAGCCGTATTCGTGAATTTTTTATTGGCAGCACTACTTCGGAATTATTACGCCGTTGTCGCATTCCGGTACTTTGTTTTCGTTAAGCTGCAGCTTGATTAGTATCTAATATTCAATGTTCTTTGGTTTCCGGCGTTGATGGATTTGGGTTCAACTGCTGCTTTTTCGCCAGGCAAAGGACTATGATGCCGACAATTATCATAAAAATTGAATAGAACTGCCCACGGCTGAGGCCCAGAATCAATGACGCATCCGGTTCGCGAAAAAACTCGTCAAATATGCGGACAATACCATAGCCAATTAAGAATTCGCCACCAATTTGTCCTTGTTTCGGCTGAGTAAGCCAAAATCGCCACTGCACATAAAGAAAGAGTAAAAGCCCTTCGAGAAAGGCAGCGTACAATTGGGACGGATGTCTGGGTTCGGGCGCAATTATATGACGGGTCACATCGTAGACTGCTGGACTGTTTGGGAAAATGACCGCCCAGCGCACATCTGTTACTCGACCCCAGAGTTCGCCATTGATGAAATTAGCAATCCGCCCAAAGCACAGACCCAGCGGCGCAAGTGTGACAATGACATCGCTGAGCTTTAGAAAGGAATAATTGTATTTTTTGGCAAACCAGACAACTGCCAGGAACACACCAATAAAACCACCATGACTGGACATGCCCCCTTGGTCTACTCGGAATAAAAGTAAAGGATTCTGAAGAAAGGCCGCAAAGTCATAGAAGAGCATATAACCGATGCGACCACCAGCGATGACACCGACGATTATGGCCGTCATCAGTGATGAACGTGCATCCGCATCGATTTCAAACTTTCCCCTGGCATTGTAAATGCGCAATAGCATCCATGCGGCAAAGAATCCAAACAAGTAGGCCAGTCCGTAGTAGCGGATTCCCTCAAGCCCAAGTGGATTTTCCGGAAAGCGAACAAGGAAAGGACTCAGATCGTGTATCCAGTAAGTGTTAGTTGACATTCTTAAGACAATGTAAGCACTTGAAAAACCCAAATGCGAAATAAAATTTAATTTGGCCTTGATTTATTGGTATCTAGTCTAATTTTAGTCTTATTTAAACGAGGGTAATATATGTCACAACATAATAGTTTTAGTGCCAGTTCTGGCGGTGGTAAAAAGAACAGAACTGTTCTCAAGCGCTTTGAGCGCGTTGATCTTTTACGTAAACGTGGAGAATGGAAAGATGGTGATCCTGTCGTCGGTCTAAAGAAAACCAAGTCTGAATAATTCGAATTATTCGAACACTAATGCTTTTATGAAGCCCTTTCATACTAATTGAAAGGGCTTTATTTTTCAAAAGTTTTGGTTGGCCAAAGACCCTTCAGTCTGTTTTTGATATAAAGTTGTTTGTGGATATCACAAAAATCTGTAAGGTTTGCTGGCTTATAAATCATACATTATCATGACACTTGAAACGCCAAAAAAATATTCTGCGGATGAATGGGAGCACTTTCGCAAACGTTTTTCCAATTCTATCTTGAAAACAACTGAGATTGCCGAACTCGGTAGAAATGTCGGCATCTCTTGGCCCTTTAAAGGTAGTGGTGAAACTCCCGAGAAATATATACGGTTTAGCTTTGAGGAGCTTCAGCACGTGCCTGGCCTAATTGGCAAAAAAAGGCGTGTGCACGATTTGATGGATGTTTTACGAGAGATCCTTGCATTTGATGACCCTTTTTCCGACATGATGGATACTGTAGAGAAGAAAAACAGCGAAAATCGTGTCTATAAACGTGTCCTTAAGAAGTTGGACATTCCCGAAAATTATCCGGTTCACTTCATGTTTTTCTCTCCGGAAACAAAAAAACTGCTGCAAAATAATGGTGTCAAAACCCTTATTGATGCGATCCAATTAGGAGAGAGATTGCCTGGAAGCGATAATGATCTGAACAGCTTTATCAGTGGTCTTGCATTGACCAACGAATCTACAATCAGAAAGCATTTGCCACTTCGAATTGGGCAGCGTGGTTTGCATTTGCCTGAAGCAGTTGGTTTAATCGTTTGCGATGTAGATCCGCAAACTCGAGTCGAATTACTGCATCAGGCAGGCCTTTCTGCTCCGGATGCTGAAAATTCAGATAAAGAGAAAGTCCAATCCGAAGCTTTGAATGCATCTGTGAAAGCAATTTCAGAGCGTTTCAATGAACTTTGCTCCTGGTTTGGCCCACAAACTGATGAGCTTAAACAAGCCTGTAGTTCGCCTGTATCCATTGAGCGCTACTTTTTACCTATCAATAATGCTGAAATCGAACGTGTTTCCATTGCGCTTGCCATGATACACTTTGGAGCTTCAAGCAAAAGCCAAAGTGGCATGTTTAAGAAGGTATCAAATTTATTTAAGCGGTAAATCTTCAACATCCACTTCAACGGACCTGCCATTTATTCGTAAGGCGTAGCGCCTTGTAGGATTCCTATCTGTAGATGGTTCGGGTGAGTTGGACTTCGGCGTGTTTTGAAGACTTACTTTTGCTTCAGGCTTTTTTTTCTTTTTATAATATTCTTCCAGTTGCTTTGGAAACATTGCATAAATTACACAATGCTCATCATCGCTTGGTATGTTCAAAGCAACCAGTTCTTTACGCAAGTCGTCCATATTTTTATGCTGCGCATTCGGGCTTTCTACCGGGCGGCAGGTAATTGGATCTTTGCCCGTTTGTTTGATAGCAATTTCTTGAAGCTCCTTTGAAACAGTAGCAGGCGTTCGACCATAATAACCTAAAGCAATATCGGCAGCCTGCGGTGAAATTTGTTTCCAACGACCAAACTTAACGTTTAGAAAAGCTTGCATGCCCACGATTTGAGAAGTTGGTGTTACCAACGGAATCCAGCCGAGCGCTTCACGTACAACTGGAATTTCCTGAAATACGGCATCAAACTTATCTTCCATCTTTTGCTCTTTCAATTGTGTTCGAAAGTTTGAGAGCATACCGCCGGGCACCTGATACTCCAGCGTATCGATATCAATCACTTCATTTTTGTGACTTACGTAATCACTGAGTTCTTTGTAAATAGATTCAAGATGGTGGCGAATGTCTCGAAGTGCTTTGTATTGTTGTTCACTTATTTTCGGGCAGCGCGGATGCCCTCTAAGTATGGCAAGCATTCGTGTTGTATCAGGCTGTCCGGTACCATTTGCGAATGGTGATATAGATACATCAATGGCATCAGCACCGGCATCCACTGCTGACATATAGGTATTGGCTCCCAAACCGGCAGTTTCATGCGTATGTATCCACACGGGAATTTTCAGTGACTTCTTCAGCCCACTAACGATCTCGAACGCTTCAGTCGGGGGAATCAGACCTGCCATATCTTTGAGCACGATGGCATCGCATCCCATCTTTTCGAGCTCCGCACCCATCTCAATAAACTTCTTTGCTGAGTGCACCGGACTGTTTGTATAACAGATGGTCCCATGTGCCTGAGCGCCTGAAGCCTTCGTGGCTTCAATTGCACATTTCATATTGCGAGTATCATTGAGTGCATCGAATATACGAAAAATATTCATTCCATGATCTGCACTGGCCTTGATGAAAGCAGTTACAACATCGTCGGGGAAGTGCGCATATTGCACGATGTTTTGACCACGCAACAGCATCATGTGCGGTGTCTTTGGACAGGCTTCCTTTAAAGCGTCCAAACGATCAAAAGGAAACTCATCCAGAAAACGTAGCCCGGAATCGATTGTTGCACCACCCCATGTCTCCAGAGCGCCAAAGCCCCAATTATCCAGTTGTTCGCAAATGGGAAGCATCTGTTTGGTTCGCATACGCGTGGCCGTCAGACTCTGATGCCCGTCACGAAGAACTGTGTTATTCAATTGAACTGCTTTTGCGCTTATATCTTTGCCCATAATAACGATCCTTCTGATACTTTTCTTAAACCAAATGTCTCATACTGCATTTTTTCTAAATATGTAGTGGGACACACCCCACTCTGTCCCTTTTGAATAGCCAAAAAGCTCAGAGCACGCCATAAAAAACATTCGCCAGCGATGGAACCATATTCTGGCATTATCAACACCATAAGTTTCTTTGAAAATTTTAAGTACTATGGGTTTGTCCAGTTCCATTTTGCGCAACCAGGCGTCCAAGGTCTTTTGATAATGAACGCCGGAGAAAAAATTCCTCTATTTCAATTTAATCGCTCCGCACTTCGGGTAAAATGGTTTAAAAAGAATTACCCGGGGAGTCTGA
>JBNKZP010000123.1:0-4405 GCA_050301675.1 Puniceicoccaceae bacterium | reverse complement strand
GACACTTGATTGCCAAAGAAAACAAGATCGCCATTTTGATTGCGGCCAGCAACAGGTATCAACAATTTTCCATCATTTTCCGCAGCCAGACTAAAGTGCTTCGCACCCATAATGATTTTTTTAAAGATTCTCTGAGGTAATTTATCTGTTGATGTATCTTCTGCGGTGTACAATCGATGTGTCATTCCATTGTAAGTCGGATACATGGAATTGGTGGGTATAATAAAGGGCTGGAAAAAGAATGTTCGTACACCGATTACAAGAATCGCGGCAACCAGAAGCACTTCCAGATTGTCGCTCCAGAATGTTTTTGGATAAATTTTGCCACCGATTTTTTTCAGAAGCTTATCGAGCCGATCCATTGCCGCCTGCAAAGGCTCAGATTTTGCGGTTTTGTCTGCGCGAACAGACTCAACTTCATGAACTGAATTTTCCAGTTCCGTTAGTTGTTCTTCAGAGATTACATCTTTTCTATAGTGGTAAACCTTGCTGGCCATGTGCAGCAACTCTTTGGCTTGTTTTTGCAATCGTTTCATAAGTTTTAGGAACTACATTCAATAGCCTGAATACTTATAAGCGCAACAAAAAGAAGATAACCAAGTTTTAGCTGCCGCCATCGGAAGTTTTGAGAATTTTAATGAAAGCGTCCTGTGGAATCGAAACATTGCCGATATTTTTCATGCGCTTTTTGCCCTCTTTTTGTTTTTCGAGCAACTTGCGTTTGCGGGAAATATCGCCGCCGTAACACTTCGCGGTTACATCTTTGCGAAATGCGCTAATTGTTTCGCGAGCGACAATATTGGATCCTACGGCGGCTTGTATGGCAATTTTAAACATTTGTCTGGGGAGTATCTCCTTGAGACGTTTACAAAGTGCACGCCCCCTATTCTCTGCTTTATCAATATGTACAATGGACGAGAAAGCATCTACTGTTTCGCCATTCACCATGAGGTCCAATCGACACAATTTTGCTTTCTGATAGCCGTTCATTTCATAATCCATTGAGCCGTAGCCATGAGTGATGCTTTTTAACCGGTCGTTAAAATCGATTAGGATTTCGTTGAGCGGAATGCTACAAACAATCATAACACGCTGAGCATCAATTGTCTCTGTGTGCTCGCAGACTCCCCTTTTTTCAGAAACGAGAGCCAGCACATCGCCAATTGAAGAACTGGGAATGTGAATGGAAGCTGAGATCATTGGCTCTTCAATAAAGTCGATTTCCGAAGGATGAGGAAGGTGAACCGGATTGTGTACTTCCAGAACTTCTTTATCCGTCTTCGTAACTTTGTAAACAACACTTGGGTACGTTGAAATCACATCAAGTGCATACTCACGCCGAATGCGCTCCTGAATGATCTCCATGTGCAACAGACCCAAAAAACCACAGCGAAAACCGAAACCAAGCGCTACCGAATTTTCGGATTGATAAACAAAGGCAGCATCATTGAGACGCAGTTTGGCCATGCTCGCTTTGAGCTTGTTGTAATCACTTGTATCTATCGGGTAAATACCACTAAATACCATAGGACTGACCTGTTTATATCCGGGCAACATTTCAGCAGCTGGAGAGGCTGCGTGAGTTATGGTATCGCCCAATTTAAAGTCGGTCACATCACGCATATTGGTCACAATATAACCGACGTCGCCAGGATTCAGATTGTCCTGCCGGGTCATCGCCGGAGAAAAGCGCCCTACTTCCTTTACCTGTATTTTACGCCCGTCACTCATGGTAAGGACTTGATCGCCTGCTTTTACAGACCCGGAAAAGACGCGTACATAACAAATTACGCCTTTGTATGCATCAAAGATACAGTCGAAAATCAAAACTCTCAGTCCTTCGACCTCGGCCCACCGTGGTGGTGAAATCCGCTCAATTGCAGCTTCCAGTAAATCTTCAATACCGATTCCACTTTTACCACTGGTTAAAATCGCTTCTTCTGCTGGGATCGCAAGAACATCCTCGAGTTGTGTCTGGATTGACGGGATATCTGCATTGGGCAAATCTATCTTGTTGATGACCGGAATAATGTTGAGCTTCTGCTCAGAAGCCAGGTATGCATTAGCCACTGTTTGAGCCTCAACCCCTTGCGCAGCATCAATCAAGAGCATTGCTCCTTCGCAGGCAGCCAGACTTCGGGAAACTTCGTAAGAGAAATCGACGTGCCCGGGTGTATCAATCAAGTTAAAGGTATAATCTTCACCATTTTTTGCCCGATATACCATGGTGACCGGATGACTTTTGATTGTAATACCTCGCTCCCGTTCCAGATCCATCGAGTCGAGAAGCTGTGCCTTCATTTCGCGCATTTCCACCGTGCGCGTCAATTCGAGAATACGATCTGATAACGTCGTTTTACCGTGGTCAACGTGTGCGATGATACAAAAGTTGCGTGTGTGAGCTAGATCAGTCATCAACCAAAAAAGAATAAAATGTGTTTCTATTTTGAAACCACAAGATCAATTTATCAGGTCATACAAGTCACTGAACTCAGATACTGACAAGACATTAAGCTCTCTGTCGATGCGCTTGCCAAACCCGGTCAGAATTTTACCGGGCCCACACTCATAAATAGCGCTGAGATTGTGTTCGGCTGCCATATTGCGAAAGCAATCTTCGAAGCGCACGGGAGAGACAATTTGGTCAACTAGTGATTCCTTAATTATCTTTGGGTTATCCACCCTCTTACCGCTCACATTAGTGTACACAGCAAGTTCAGGAGTTTTAAACTCTATGTCTTTAATAAATTCTGCAAAGGCTTCTTTTGCAGAATTCATCAAACGGCTATGATAAGCGCCTGCGACATTAAGCGGTTTGCATAATTTGAAGCGGCCTTTAGCGCCTTCGACGGCATTCGATACTTTTTCCTTCTCACCTGATACAACAATCTGTCCCGGACAGTTTAAATTAGCGATTTCTATATCAAACTCATCACAGAACAGCTTGACCTCGTCCAACGTTCCACCGATTACAGCGGCCATAGCGCCTTGGGTCGATTCACAAGCCAGTTGCATCAAGCGCCCACGCTCTGCAACCATCCTCAGGCCTGTCTCAAAGTCATATACACCGGCAACCGCCAGCGCAGTCAACTCTCCCAGACTCAAACCACAGGCAGTTTGTGGATTAGCTAGTTTGCCAGATTCCAGCAACAGTCTGTAAAGAGCGACCCCTTGTACGTACAAAGCCGGTTGGCATACCTTTGTTTCGGTTAATAACTCATCAGGACCTTCGAAACAAACTGTTTTCAGATCCCAGCCGAGTATCTCATTGGCTTTATCATACAAATCCCGTGCCAGCATGAAATTTTCGTAGAGCGTTTGCCCCATACCAACATGCTGTGCACCTTGTCCGGAAAAAATAAATCCTATCGTCATTAAGATCAGAACAAGCTCTGAACTCAGAGTGTAAATCCTTTTTTTTGAATTAAGAATCAATTACACAATCATCCCACAGGATTCTCTGCAAATAATTAACCACGAAGAGCACAAAGCACACGAAGAAATAATTGATAATCAATGATTTAAAAACTGGGTTAAAACATATTTCTAATTGTTAGCTATTTTGAATCCACCATCAATGAAAACAAGGTAGTTTCGAGAAAAGCAAACTCACACGGAGGCACGGGGACACGGAGATGACTGAAAATAAAATTGTTTATCTTCTTAATTTTGAAGATACTTTAAGGAAGGATGAAATTAGCAGGATCATCCATGAACAACTCTAGATAAATCTCCGTGTCCCCGTGCCTCCGTGTGAGATATAGCGTTTCCCTAGCTTTCAGGCTTTCTGCTTTTGGTTGCGGCTTTGCCACTCTAGGTACTCTGTGCTCTTCGTGGTCGATTCTCTATGGGATGGCTATGGATCAATTACTATGTTTTTGTATTTAACTGTGCCTTTTTCAATAGCTCCGACATGACCATCCAAAAAAGCGACCAATGTATGATTGTTTGCTCTGTAGCTTAAAGCGCCTGTTTGAGATTCGCTGTAAGTAGGAATCGTATTTTCAAGTTGAGCATCTGTGAAAGGAGTAGCCGGTGCATTCTGCCATTCCGAAGGATTTGTAAAAGTAGCCTGTGCAAACCCCCATTGATTTTGTGTGCCTTCACCGACGAGTATTATTTCCGAATGGTTTTCTTTAACGTTCCATACAGGAAAACGATCCACACTGGAACAGATTAAACCATGCACAGAATACGTACAGGGGGAATTGCGTACTTTATCTTCATCAATGTAGCCAGTGGTCGCTATTTCCTTTTCCAAAAAAGGTGAAATCAAGATATTATTACTCTCATCATTGGAAATCGTTTCATGATTTAGATAAGGAGCGATTTCAAGATACCAGTAAATGGTATAGCCAGTCATCCCTTCCGGTGGCTCACTATAACCGATCGGATAAAGACCATC
>JBNKZP010000122.1:0-4521 GCA_050301675.1 Puniceicoccaceae bacterium | reverse complement strand
ATACCCATGCCCAATCCAGGTCGGAGATTTCTTGGTCATTTTCTTTCATTGCATCCAACGCCATTTGAATCAAGCGCTGCACTAATTCGTCATATAGCTCAGCGCTGATCTGTCCGATGAAAAGCCCGGAGATGCTGGCTTCTAAATATGAGCGTATAATTTTTTCAATATCATCGCAAATCTCGCGAAGCCTGGTTGTTGTTCTGGCATTGCGAATTTCCCGAAGCAAGCCCGCGGGGTGGTGACCTGTTTGTCCCAGCAAGTCTTTTTCTGTGCATACATCCAACGCCGGGCTTTTATCGGTTCCGTCTTCAGTAATGCAGACTTGACCAATTCTTTGGCGTAGCATGAGCAAGATCGCAGCAGTTGCATTGGATTCCTTTTCAACTGTTACTACGGGATGAGCCATAATTTTTTCAACAGGTTCATCCTTGCTTAAGCCCTGCACAATGACCTTTTCAACCATGTCGCGGTGGGTAACGATTCCACGAGGATGCCGACTTTCATTTACAACCAGAATCGAAGGGACCCTTTTTTCCATCATCTTCTGGGCGGCATTGTGAATACTTAGATCCGGATCACAAGTCAGCAGGCGCAGTATATTTCTTGGACGAACTTGATGTGCGCCGTCCAAATGAGCCTGCAAAATATTATGTGATCGGGTCGATGCATCCCTGGTCATTTTTTTCAGGACCGGCATTTCTCCCGCCAATTTGGTTGTCCAATACAGATGCCGGCGGATATAATTCCTGGCTTCATCATTTTCGGCAAACAGAGGCTCCACTCGATTCCAGTCAAAACAGTACAGCAAACTGTCTTCAATCACATCTGCGGAGACACGAAAAATGGTTGCCTCGTACAAAGCAGTCAACCCGAGCAAATCACCGACATCCCTAACATCAACTAACTCGCTTTGTCCTTCATTATTAACATGATACTCAACACGGCCCCGTTCCAGGAAGTACAAGGTATTTCCAGCCGTTTCATTCTGATCCCAAACCTTTTCTCCCTTAACCAGAACCTTGACTGTAGCTTCCCGGGCAAGCGACTGAATGGCTTCCTCTTCCAACATGGAAAATGGGGGAAACCGATGAAGAGAGTCAGCGATACGATCTGGAATGGCATTTTTCATAAATTAACCGAAAAAACGTAGTTGAAACCACGAATCAACACGAATCAATTTTAGAAATAGATAATTAACAAGTGCACATGGATTTGCTTATGCACAAGTATCTTCTAATTTATATTAACCTAAATTCGACAGTTGATCTGATTTATATTTTGTAAGCCACAGGTTGGGCGCAGATTTATACAGATTCTTTTTGACAGTACAAAAGATTCGTGTAAGTTCACGCAGATTAGTGAGCTACAGAGCAGAACCTAAGTTTACTGCTCTTTTAAGGATAATACTATTATCTCACTTCTTGTTTTTTTGAAAAACTCGTTTGCACAATCCGGGTTTATCTAAAATATGACAGAGCACTGATTGGCACAGGTCAGAAAAAGAACAGAGAATCAGAAATCTGTGAGTCATCTCAATATCATAAAAATAAAAAATTCAATTTTTTTTATTTTTTTTATTGACAAATAGTATTTTGCGGCAATAAATTTTGGCTTTATTCCTATTTTACTAGGTAATCCAATACTCGATTTCATTTCCTGTAAATTCCTTTTCTTTTTCATTGGCCATCAGTTTTTAATAATTGCTATTATTTGAAGGCTGGTGCGCAGGTTCTTCTCATGTCTCCTAGATATTCAGGTAGCGGAAGTTTATATGAGCTCGAAGCTCTCGAGCCCCGCATTATGTTATCTGGGGAAGGAACAGAAGCAGTTGCAACTCCATGTGCTCAATACGTGGAAACGACCTTTGATGATAGCAGTGAGTTGGACACTGATGCTTCGACCTTGAGTTATCAACCTCAAGTTGAAAGATTTTTTGCTGATGATGATGAAGATCAATTTCCCGAACGTGACACCTCGAACCACGGCGATATCCATCTCACCCCGGAAAATCCTCTGGAAGCCCAAAATGCTCTAATTTTAGACAAGCATAATGTTCTCTCTGGAACCGGATCGATCAAAGGAGATCTCATCGGTTTTGGAACTATTAAACCGGGCAACTCGCCAGGTATCACTGCGGTGAATAATTTAGTATTGAACCCAAGTAGCATGACTGAAATTGAAATTGCTGGCTTGGGCGCTCCAGGAAATATCGACGGTTATGATCAAATTCAAGTAACCAACTTGGCTACCTTGGACGGAACGCTGAATGTTGTTTTGCTGGATGATTTTGTTCCCAATGTAGGCGACTCATTTGATATTCTGACTTTTGGAGATCTGTCTGGTTCTTTTAGCAACACGACTGGTTTGCAAGGGTTTGGAGACGGGAGTTTATCTTTTGCAATGGTTGAGTTAGCTGACCGAATTCAATTAGTGGTGGAGCAGGAATATGATCCCGATCAGACTCTCGAATTCAACAACGTCGGCCAGACTATTACGATTCGCGATGACCACGATCCGACCAATAATCTGATTGTTGTCGAGAGCACAGAATCTGCTTCGGTTGTATTGGATGTTTCCGTTCTGAATTCACTCACTATCAAAGCGGGCTCGGGCGATGATCTTATCATGCTTGAAGCACTGGATAATGGATTTACCGCGGATTTGTTTATTGATGCCGGTGAAGGACAAGATACTTTTCATGCGGCTGGACCTGAGAATCATACCTGGCTTGTGAACGGGCACAATGAAGGCACCCTAGATGCAGGTGCATCGCATTTCAGTGGGGTAGAGAATTTGAGTGGGGCGGTGGACAACGAGGACACTTTTATCATCACGGCAAATGGCCATCTTTCTGGTTTGATGGATGGGGGCGCCGGAGGCTTTGACAGTCTTGAACTACAAGGCGGCAATTTCAATAGCGTCACATATTTAGCTTCTGACAAGCATTCCGGAGTGATTATTCGAGATGGCGAGGTGCTCAGCTATGCTGGTCTCGAGCCGATTACCGATACCTCCACGGTAGCCGACCGGATGATTTCAACTGCGGGCACAGCTCCAGCGGCACTTCCGGGCGTCGGGCTTTTAGGAGACAATTTTGATGATCGTGCTACCTTAACGGATAATGGTTCTACTTTGACCCTGGCCCCGGTTTCGCCATTTTTAACCTTCGAGTCCGTCACCTTCAACGACCCAACTAGCAGTTTGACCATCAATCTATCGGGTGACCTGGGCATTCCTTTCCTCAGTAAAGATGTGCTCACAGTCAATTCATTTGACGTTTCCGGTGTTGATTTAATCATCAATGGCGAAGATGGCGAAGATGAAGTTGTGATTGCAGGTTCGGTCATTGCTAACGATGTCACCATCAATGCTGAAAAAATCACGGTTGCTGATACCATAACAGCAACCAATATTACTTTGACCGCAGCAGATGAAGATGACGGCGTGGTAGACGACAATGGAGACCTGTTGGGAGGCATCTACCAGGGACTTTACGTTGCAGTGCCTGAAGCGATTATCGATCTGACTAATGCCACGCTTAGCGCCACCGGAGATATCATCCTTTCTGCTACCGCTGTTGCCAATCCGGCTGTTACACCGTTAACACTCGGTAGTACGATCGATGCTAGCATTTTAACCCTGCTGCCAAATGCCAATATCATTTTCGACAACACCAATGTGACGGCGACTAACTTAACCTCCGGCGCCACTGTGGAGGTAACGGCTTCATTTGACGATGCCGCAGATGGAGTCGGAGAATCGACGACTTCTGATGCTGCGGTTACGGTTGTCGTGCTCATCGGATCTTCGACCACTGCGGTTCAGGGGACGAGCACCTTAGCCGTTTCGGGAGACCTTGCTTTAAACTCGGTCAGCACTTTGGACGTGACCAGCACTGCAGATGGATCCGGCGGTTCGGCTGGAGCCACTCTGGCAGTGATTGAGGTGCAAATGGATACCGAGACCTTTTTGATTGACAGCGCAAGTATCGTTGCCAACGGCGGCGACACGCCTGACAGCGTGGCGTTGGGTTCGACGCTTACCAGTGCGGTGGCCACCACCTCGACCTCGACAGCTAACGGCGCCGACGACGGAGGAGGAACAAACCAGTCAGAAGCACGATTGTCAGATCCTAACCAAGACATGGATTCGTCGGATCAGGCACAAACATCGGAAGGCTCAATCAGTTTTGCCGGCGCAGTAGTTGTTACGGACTACCGGCCCAAGACGGAAACCTATCTCGATACCTCTGGCGACATTGTGTCAGCTGGCGACATAACGCTGATAGCCATGGCGACCGACACGGTGACTTCGAATGCGGATGCTTCGAATACCAGTAGTGGAGGTACCGGTGTGGGCATGGCAGTGGCGATTGGGGTGGTTGACCCGACGGTACGCGCCTTCCTGGGCGGTTCGGGCAGCTTAAATGCGATGAATGTGACCGCGAGTGCAGTCCTTGACGCTGACAATACCTACAAGGTTGAGGCAAAATCGGGAATCGGCGATAGCTCGAAGACA
>JBNKZP010000121.1:0-4567 GCA_050301675.1 Puniceicoccaceae bacterium | reverse complement strand
CCATAAGCTTCATAGTAATACTATACACATTTTTTATCTTACTGCATCATTTGGGTTCAATAATCTCTTCCGGCAAAATTTTTTCCAGTTGATGAGAACGACTTCCTTTTAAAAAGATATTTCCGACAAAATCAGCAATTATTAGTTTAATGCTTTTTGCGTCGTTGACTATCTCTATTTGTTTCGGATTGATGTCCATATCCAACAATCCTTTGGTGTAGGCTTGAGTCAACATCTCCGGACCAACAAAAAACACTCGGTCGTGCTGGCGTAATTCGATTTTTCTTCCGATTTCCCGGTGCATCTTTAGAGAATCTTCACCGAGTTCATTCATTGTACCAATTACGTAACATCGCGACGCTCCGGATGGCATTGATCGGCAAAAGGCGGTAAGTGCGTCACTCATGGAATCAGGATTGGCATTGTAGCAATCAATATAAAACGTTTGTTTGCCGAGCTTCTCAACACGTCCGCGTTTCGCTGCAGGCGTCCATGTTTGCAGACGTCTGCCAATTTCCAGATCTGACACACCACAGTATCTTGCAGCGATTATTGCAAGCGCGGCATTGGTACAAATTCCCAGACTTGGACTGGCTATCTCGAAGTTCTGAACTGTCGCGCCATCTTGCAACGACAACTTGCCAGAGCCTGACTTTGATATTTCCAAGCTGTAACGAACAACCTGTTTTGGTTTTACGCCGATTCTTTCATCTTTTGCGGCAAGAACAATTGCTCGATCGGCATAATTTGAAAAGGTCTCATATTTAAAGGCAGAGTGGGGCAGTATGACTGGGGCGTCTGCTTTGGAATGCGCAACCAGAAGTGACTTTTCTGCAGCAATGTTTTCAACTGAACCAAGCAATTCAAGGTGAGCGTGGCCAATATTGGTGATAAGTGTCAAGTCTGTCTGGATCATAGATCCTAAAGCTGACATTTCGTCAGGCTGGTTGATCCCGGCTTCGACAACCGCAAATTTGTGTTTGTTCTCGTCGAGTCCAAACAAGGTCATGGGCACACCGATTCGATTGTTCCAGTTTCCAGGAGTCGCATGTGTGTGTGCTTCACCAAGGATAGCATGTAACATTTCCTTGGTAGACGTTTTTCCACAACTTCCGGTAATGTCGATGACCCGACCGGGAAACTGCTTGCGTAAGCCAGATGCAATGGAACCCATTGCTACCAGTGAATCGTCTACAATCAATTGCGGCAATGGTACTTTTTGTGGACGCTCCAGCAAGAGCGAACCAGCTCCCTTGTCCAGTGCCTGGCCGATGAACTCATGGCCGTCCCGAGTGCCACAACTAAGCGCTACAAAGCACTCATCTGGCTGAATCGTGCGGGCATCGAAACAAAATCCGTTGATTAATGCAGGCATTTTAGCGTTCTGCCATACTCCACCGGACCACGAAGCGATTTCGACTGGATTAAATAAATCCATTGAGTCTTCTTCAGTCGTATCAAATCACTTTTCTGACCAATGCTTTAAGTCGTATCAAGTCACGGGCAACCTGACGATCGTCAAAAGGTACGATTCGACCATCAAACTCCTGAAACGTTTCGTGCCCTTTACCAGCAATCAGTACACAATCACCGGCATTGGCGGCATCCATTGCAACGGAGATCGCTCGCTTGCGATCGTCGATAAACTGCACCTGCTGCATTTCCTCCAGATTAAGATTCTCACGCATGTCATTAAAAATTTGTTCTAGTGACTCAGAGCGCGGATTATCTGAGGTAACAAAAACTTGAGAAGCCCCATTCAATGCGACACGTAACATGGGTGCGCGTTTACTGCGGTCTCGGTCGCCGCCGCAACCAAAAACCACAATGAGCCTACCAGTCGTAATTTCCTGAGCGATTTCACAGGCCTTTTTCAGTGCATCATCGGTATGAGCATAATCGACCAAAACGCTGAACTCCTGGCCTTCATCAATATTTTCCATTCGTCCCGGTACCTGAGGGAAGCTATTCAAGCGATCTACGAATGACAGAATTTCATGGCCCATGGCATATCCAATCGAAATTGCAGCAAGCAAGTTGCTAACATTGTAACGTCCCAGCAATGGTGAAACGATCGGCAACTGATTTCCCTGCCAGTGTAAATCAAATTCTGTACGATCGGAGTAAAGCCTTATATTGCGCGCGCAAATAGTTGCGTCGTTTTTCAGGCCAAAGGTCACAGCCTTCAAACCATCCGGCAGTTGACTGTAAAGAAGCCTGCCATAATCACAATCTGTATTGATCACTGCAACCTTCGGAGCACAGCCGTTTTCACCGGTGAACAGTCTCCGCTTCATTTCATAGTAAGCAGACATCGTTCTATGGTAGTCGATATGGTCCTGAGTCAGATTAAGAAATGCTGCAACATCAAGTGAGAGTCCGTAAGAACGTTTTTGATGAATCCCATGTGAACTGATTTCCATGATCGCTTTTTTGCAGCCATTTTCAACCATTTGACTCAACATGGCGTAAGTGTCAACCGACTCAGGGGTTGTCCTGAAGGCAGGTAACGTGCGTTTTCCGATATCGTAACGAATTGTACCGAGCAGACCGATTCTATCCGTCCCTCCCAGAATATGCTGTGTTAGCATGGATACCGTTGTTTTACCATTTGTACCGGTGATGCCTGCAAGTTCCAGTTCATCATCCGGATTTTCGTAAAAACGGCGTGCAGCTAGTGCCAGCGTCTGACGCACATCTTTAACTTGCACAAAATCAATCGGAAAATATGGCCCTAGATTCTGTTCTGTAATGACTGCTACGGCGCCTCGGTCAACGGCTTCTTCTAAATAGAAATTCCCATTAGTACGCAGCCCGCCGATAGCAAAAAACAAGGCTCCCGGCACAACACGACGACTGTCTGTGATCAGGCAAGTAGCCACATTTGAACAATTGCCCTTGCTAGAGATTACACCCAGATCTTTGACCAATTCCCGGACAGTCCAGTTTATTGATACAAAGTTTTTACTATCAACTGATTTTGTTTTTAACACTTTAGTATAGATTTGCTGAATTTTGATGGTGGTAAACGGTAAAGTAGCGCTTAACGCTTAAATTTAATTATTGAGTTGAGACACGACTTTGATCGTTTTGTTGTGGATAATTTGAAACAAAGAAAGAAGGTTTGGAATTGGCAGGTCGAATACCCATATATCCAATACACGTTTCGGCGATGTTGCGAAAGGCCGGCGCTGCGACCACTCCACCATATCCAATCCCATTTAGTTTAGGGTCATTCACGACAACAGTGATTACCAAGGCAGGTTTGTCTGCTGGAAAAAATCCGCTGAATGAGGCCACATGATGCTCACGCGAGTAGTGCCCGTTAATAATCTTCTGGGTAGTGCCAGTCTTTCCGGCAATGGCATAGTTTTCGATGGCAGCCTTTTTTGCCGTACCGTTTATGCCAACAACGTCGACCAACATCTCGGCAACGGTCTCGGCAACTTCAGCGGCAATCACGCGACGTTTCGCTTTAGGCATAAAAGTAATGACTTCATTTCCTTTATCATCATACACCTGCCGTGCGATTAGAGGTTCCATTAGAACACCCTTATTGGCTATCACCGACATAGCCGAGTGTATTTGCATCGGCGTCGCGCTGACTGCATGTCCCATCGGCAAGCGTGTAATTGTCAAACCATCCCAGCTGTTGACCGAATGCAATGTTCCGGGAACTTCTCCGCCGAGATCAAAGCCTGTCTTTTCACCGAAGCCAAATGCATGTGCATAATCATACAGACGCTGTTCACCAAGTCTAAGGCCCAGGTGAGCCGCTCCGCGATTACTCGATTTTACTACAATTTCGTACAAAGAAAGTTGCTCGTACTCATGATGATCCGAAGGCAATTTGAGCGAACGCCCTTTGTAGTTCACTCGATCGTATCCAGTCTGAAAGATTTCAGTCGGGTCGACAATGCCTTCGTTCAATACCGCTGCTGTTGGAACAATTTTAAAGGTAGAGCCTGGCTCAATTACATCTGTCAATGCGCGGTTGCGCTGAAATTCCATCGGATACTTTCTGATATTGAAAAACTCATTCGGATCGTAGGTCGGGTAGTTGGCCATTGCCAAAATGGCGCCGGTTGCAGGCTCGCTAACGATAACGCTGACGCTTTCCGGATCATACTCGCCGACCAGATTTGCGATTTCTTTTTCAACAATATGCTGCACCATCTGATCAATGGTCAGAGCGATATTGAGACCGTTAAACGGTTCCACCTGACGTTCTCGAAACTGTGCCAGTTCTCGACGACGGCCATCGCGTTCTGTCTCACGCCAGCCATCCTGACCGCGTAAGTAATAATCAAAATAACGCTCAATCCCGGTTACCGGCACCTCTTCATGATTCACATAACCCAATACATGGGCAGCCAACGTGCCTCCCGGATACGTGCGGCTGTATTTTCGGTTTCCATAAACCCCTTTAATGTTTAATTGCCTGACAGCTTCGTATGTATCCTCATCCAGATCTTTTGCCAGTGTTTTGACCTTTTTTACAAAAACCGCATAGCGGATATCCTGCTTTTCCAACTCGCTCACGCGGGTTAAAAGATCTGCAAAATTG
>JBNKZP010000120.1:0-4600 GCA_050301675.1 Puniceicoccaceae bacterium | reverse complement strand
GTGGTTGACTTTCTATGGGATGGCTGTGACTCAAAGTTGAATGTTCGATGTTCGACGTTCTTTGATCACCAGACACCTCGTTCGTCTTTTTTCAATGATTTGGCAACAGCGACCAGCAACTGCACGGCATGCTCAATATCTTCCAGGTCAACCATTTCGGCAGGGGTGTGCATATAACGCAGCGGGATGGAAATCAGTCCGGTGGCTATGCCAGATTGTGCCACTTGAATTGCCCGGGCATCCGTGCCGGTCGGGCGCGAGTCGGCTTCCAGTTGATACGGTATTTTGTTGGCTTCAGCACACTCGACTATTTTGTTGAATATGACCGGGTTGATGTTTGGGCCGCAGCAAACGATCGGTCCGTTGCCCTGAACGACATTTCCGTACTTTCGCTTATCACAATCGGGAGAATCAGTCGCATGGCCGACATCCACCGCAATGGCAAAATCCGGATTTTCGGAAAATGCGGCGGTAATGGCGCCACGTGTGCCAATTTCTTCCTGAGTGGTTGCCGCTGCAGTAACTTTGGCAGCGAGTTTTTTCTCTTTTTTCAAACGCAGCACCGCCTCCAGTACGGCGTATGCTCCCGCTTTGTCATCAAACGCACGAGCAACGCCGACACTGCCGCGAATCAGCTCAAAGCTCTGATCATATACAGCAGTATCACCGATGCGTACCAGAGCCTCCGCCTCCTTTTTGTTCTTAACGCCGAGGTCGATCCATATTTCATGAGTCTTCGGTACTTTCTTACGATCCTCCTCGTCCATCAGGTGAATGGCTCGTTTGCCAGTTACGCCCTTGACTACGCCGTTTCGGGTCAGGATGGAGACACGTCGACCGGAAATCATGGATTTATCATGGCCACCAAGGGTGTCGAAATAAGCAAATCCTTCGTCGCTTATGTAAGTAATGATCAGGCCTAACTCATCAATATGACCTGCAAACATGATGGACGGATCGCCTTCCGAATTTACCGTCGCAAAGCGATTTCCCATGGTATCTTTTCGATAGTTGTCGACATTGGACTCTACATGATGGTCCACCACCGACTGTGCCTCGTATTCATGACCTGTCGGCGATCGGGCATTCAGCAGATCGACTAAAAAATCGGGCGCTTTATATGTATTGGCAGATTGATTTCCGGTTTTGGCTATTTTCTTTTTTGTCATATATTGCAGCTACAGTATCTGGTTGCAAAATGCACACACTTTTTAAGTTTTTATTTGTTTGTACTATTGACAGTTGATTACGGTAAAGTGGTAAACATTATTCTCTACGCATGCAAAAGTCACGTATAGTCATAACGGGTATTGGACTCACTTCGCCCAACGGCAATAATCTGGAAGATTACCGGAAAAATCTTCTGGCCGGGATTGGCGGTATTCAGATGATCGATATGCGCTACATGGGAGAAGTGCCTGCCGGTGTCTGCGATTTTGACACCGGGAAATATCAAACCCGTAAAGAGTTGCGCGTCGGGACCCGTGCCGGAAGTATCGCCATCTATTGTGCTCACGAAGCAATTGGCAGCAGTGGTATCGATTTTGAGCATTTTGACAAAAGTCGAATCGGAGTCTACATCGGCACCACAGAACACGGCAATGTGGAAACCGAAAACGAGATCTATAACATCTCGCAGTATGATTACGATGTGCTGTTCTGGTCGCATCACCACAATCCTCGCACCGTTGCCAATAATCCGGCTGGGGAAATCACCATTAATATGGGGGTTACCGGACCTCATTATACGATTGGTGCAGCTTGTGCGGCAGGCAATGCCGGTCTTATCCAGGCGCTGCAAATGTTGCGTCTTGGTGAGGTCGATATAGCTCTTGCCGGTGGTGTTAGTGAAAGCATCCGTACTTTTGGGATTTTCGCCGGCTTCAAAAGTCAAGGCGCGCTCGGTAGCCATGCAAGTGATCCCAACAAGGCAAGTCGCCCCTTTGACAAAACACGCAACGGTATCGTTGTCAGTGAAGGTGGCTGCATCTATACGCTGGAACGTCTCGAAGATGCTCAGGCCCGCAATGCACCGATTCTTGCTGAAATTGTTGGTTATTGTATAAATTCTGATGCAAAAGACTACGTACTTCCCGATCCCGTTCGTCAGTCAGAATGCATTCGTGCAGCATTGAAATCAGCGAATATGTCACCTGAAGATATCGATATCGTAAGTACACATGCGACGTCCACGCCGATGGGAGATATTCAGGAGTGTAAAGCGATTGAAGAGGTTTTTGCTGACAGTTCGAACACCTATATCAACAATACAAAAAGCTTCATCGGTCATGCAATGGGGGCTGCTGGTGCGCTCGAACTTGCCGGTAATTTGCCTTCTTTTGACGATAACATCATACATCCAACAATAAACATCGAGGATCTCGACCCTGAGTGCGCACTAAAAAACCTTGTCGTCAACCAGCCGCTCGAAGTTGATGCAGTGAATGTCATTCTCAACAACTCGTTTGGCATGCTTGGAATAAATTCCGCACTGATTGTTCGCAAATTTAGAAACTAAGCAGTTGATTATTTACAAACTGCTGACTATAAATCCGCACTTATTTTTAAAATGACAGAAGAACAGGTAAAACAAATCGTTATCGATATCATAGAGGAAATCGCTCCTGATGAAGACACATCTAACATTGACCACAAAGTGGCTCTGCGCGATCAACTGGATCTGGATTCGATGGACTTTCTCGACATCGTTATGGAGTTGCGGAAACAACATAACATCGAAGTTCCTGAGGCTGATTATCCACAGCTCGTTTCACTACAAAGCTGTGCGGACTATCTGACGCCCAAATTTAACGTTTAACGTTGAACGTCGAACACCGAACGTTCAATAAGTTCAAAAGATATTCGAAGTTCAGAGTTCGATGTTCGACGTTCGTAGTTCAAAAGAGATCAATCAACAGTTTGAAGTTGTTATTATCGGAGCTGGAATGGCAGGATTGGCTGCCGGCATACGTCTGGCGCTGGCAGGCAAAAAAACACTCATACTGGAACGCCACAATGCCAGCGGCGGACTCAACTCTTTTTACAGCATCAATGGCCGCAGATATGATGTCGGGTTGCATGCGATGACGAACTATGTGCCCCAAGGCACCAAAGGTACACCATTGATCAAGCTGCTTCGCCAGCTACGCATCCCTTATGACGCGCTGGATCTTTGTCCACAGAATGGCTCACGTATTGCTTTTCCGGACTGCAACCTAAAATTTAACAACGACTTCGCTTTGCTCGAATCAGAAGTCGCTCGGGTTTTTCCAAAGGAGATTGATGGATTTCGTTCTCTTGCTAAAGAAGTGCGTACGCTGGACGCATTTGATCTGGGCGCAACACCGGTTTCTGCCAGGCAAGCAGTGCAGAAACACATACGCGATCCTCTTCTTGAAGACATGCTATTTTGTCCGGTTATGTACTATGGCAGCGCTCAGGAACACGACATGGATTACGGACAGTTTGCGATCATGTTTCGCTCGCTCTTCTTCGAAGGCTTTGCCCGTCCCTTCGACGGCGTGCGTGTGATCATTCGACTCCTGCAAGATAAATATCGTTCACTGGGCGGCATTCGCAAAATGAAGTGTGGAGTCAGAAAGATTCATACTTCAGCAGGCAGAGCTTCCGCAATCGAGTTGGATACGGGCGCAGTCCTGACCACCGACAAAATCATTTCTACCGCCGGCGCTGTCGAGACCGCACGTCTCTGTGATGATCGGCCTGCTGATACTGACAATCATAACATCGGGCAACTCAGTTTTACGGAAACAATCACTGTACTCGACAAGCAACCGACTGACTTCGGCTGGGATGACACGATTATTTTCTTTAACACACGCGAACGCTTTCACTATGGCGCTGCGAGGGACGAGTTGGTAGATCCAACCAGCGGTGTTATTTGCTTTCCCAATAATTATCAGTATGGAAATGACCGACAGTTGAGCGAAGGTCTTTTACGTATTACCGCTCTCGCCAACCACGATCTATGGTGTGCCCTTGAAGAAGTTGATTATCAGGAACGGAAAGACTATTGGTATCAGAAACTGCAGCAAGTTGCACTTGAAATATTACCAAAGGCAAAGAACGGCCTTAGTATTGAAGATGTTCGCATTACCAAAGACATGTTTACTCCACGTACCGTAAGAAAGTACACCGGACATCTCAACGGCGCCATTTACGGCGCCCCCAATAAGATCAAAGACGGACGCACTCATTTGAAGAACCTCTATCTTGCTGGAACCGATCAGGGATTTCTTGGTATCGTTGGCGCCATGCTGAGCGGCATCTCAATGGCTAACCTCCATGTTTTACAAGGCGGATCTTAGTTGTAAAAAAGAAAAGTAAGTAAAACCTCATTTTTCTATATCATGATATCAATATTTATCATTTACAAACAGACGTCTATATGGAAAACGCATTTTCATGAATGTGCTACCGAGACCCTTCTGGCTAAAGCGTATTAAACAAGGATGGAGTCACTGTCCTATTGTCTGGTTGTCTGGAGTCAGGCGTGTGGGCAAGACAACATTGGCCAAAAGTATTGAAGGCGCCGCATATATCAATTGTGATCTGCCACGAAACAGTGAACAGTTGGAGC
>JBNKZP010000119.1:0-4612 GCA_050301675.1 Puniceicoccaceae bacterium | reverse complement strand
ACCGATCAACCAAAATATCTACCAGCAAAGGATGGCTTCCTATTAATGATGTCTGATGAATCGAATCAAACACAGACTCCTCCAGCAACTGTTTACAAATACCTGCAACATCGCCATCGGGTCCGGCGTGGCGGCCTGGCAAAAGAAAAAACATCGCAACAATCAGATCGCTTCCAGCCCAATTTTTCAGTTGGCCGAGATTTTCCAGCAACGGTTCGTTAAAATCGTACTTCGCGCCGTCACGACGTTCCATCGAACATGCAGTAACTGCTGCAACATCACTGCCCAGTAAATTGCGCACCTGATCTGCCACTGCATTGCGCACCTGATTGACTCGTTTCTCAGGAGTACCGTGATCGATAACCGCTACATTTGCCGTGTGCAGATCGTTGTCGTGCAGGGTCTTGCGAATGTGCGATGTCAGTATTTCTGCCAGACGTATATCCGGAGCTTCGACACTTTCACCAGCCAATGGCGGAGCAACCACGACATTCACATCCGGCGCCGATTTGCATGCCTCTGCAATCAATTCCTGCAAATATGCGGTAATCGCCCGACTGGGACCTAGAAAAAGGGGTACAAAAATAAAAGATCTTTCACCCGCTTCGATCCATCTACGCAATGTGATTTTTACCGTTTGTGCCCTTTTACCAAAAAGCTTTATCGCCGGTATTTTGCTGGAGTGCAGCAGACTGACTGGTAGCACTCGTTTGCCCGAACGAGCAGAAAGCTTTGTAGCCAGACAACGTAATTCAAGAGTTGCTTCCGGACGCAAAGATCCATTATCAATCAAAAAAATGATAGGTTCGATTGTCATCGAATCTATGCTAGTGAACGCTTAAATTAAATGTTTGCATATAAAGAAAAATGTTTGCGCGCTTCGATAGATCACATCAAGTTTTATAATAATCATGGCTAAATTGCTTCAATCCACTTCTCTATTACTATTATTTTTATTACTCTCTTTGTCTGGTTGTAAAACACAAGCACCAACGCCCACGGATTCCGGAATGGGTTGGGAAGGAGACATAATTCCTCCAGCAGGTTTGGAAGAGGGCTGGGGGCTCACTCCACGTGAACCGGGCGCTATCGATAATGAGGCAAAAATGTACAACGGGCGTGCGATGGTTGAGGGGATTTTACAAAATGTCTATTTTAGTTTTGATTCCTACTCCATCGCATCAACAGAGCGGTCAAAGTTACAGGCAGCAGCTGACTATCTACAGGCAAATTCGCAGGATGGATTATTGATCGAAGGCTACTGTGACTGGTATGGAACTGCCGATTACAATCTGGCACTGGGTGATCGCCGGGCAAAAAGCATCCGCGACTATCTGATCACACTCGGCATCAATGGAAATCGTATTGAAACACTTTCCAAAGGTAGCCTGGAGGCAACTCCAGGACTCTCCAAGCCCGAAGCACAGCAGGATCGTCGCGGCGAACTGATTGTTCTACAGTAAGTTGCTTTTCATCTTCTCGATTTTGGAGCATCTCTGATTAAAGATGGTCTAAGATGGATGATCAATGGGCTTGAAAACAACAATACCAAGTCGGTTTCCGCGTCAGCCCAATCGTTCAACCAACCAGTAGTATCAGCCTCATTGTGTTGCTGAGTAACTCTATTTCGTGATTCTCCTCTATTGTATGTCCCAGTCGATTTCAGTTCCTCTCCTAGACCTGAAGCCTCAGTACGAGGCGCTTAAAGCTGAATTAGACGCGGCGGTTGCTGATGTCATTAGCTCCCAATACTTCATACTCGGCCCTGTCGTCGAAAATTTTGAGCGTGCATGTGCTCGCTATTGCGATACGGAGCACGGTATCGGTGTTTCTTCCGGTACAGATGCTATCATTGTTGCCCTGATGGCGATAGGAATTGGCCATGGAGACGAAGTCATTACTTCGCCATACACGTTCTTTAGCACTGCCAGTTCTATCGTAAGACTGGGAGCGACTCCAGTCTTCGTTGATATCGAACCGCGCAGCTTCAACATAGATGCCTCTCAAATAGAAGCAGCGATTACAGAGAAGACTCGTGCGATTATGCCAGTCCACCTGTTTGGACAGATGGCAGACATGGGCACAATCAACCGGATCGCTCATGCCCATGGCATACAGATTATCGAAGACGCCTCGCAAGCCATCGGATCCAGACAGAATGACCGCCCGGCCTGTTCCTGGGGGGATATGGGCACATTGTCATTCTTTCCGAGCAAAAATCTAGGGGGCTTTGGCGATGGAGGCATGGTTGTGACGAATAATGCTGAGCTTGCAGAAACCAGTCGACAATTGCGCAACCACGGTATGGAACCCAAATACTTTCACTCCCTTATCGGTGGCAATTTCCGACTGGATGCACTACAAGCCGCTGTGCTCGACGTTAAATTAAAACACCTCAATCGCTGGCACGAGCAACGCCGCAATAACGCAACATATTATCGAAAGCTTTTTAAAGAGGCAGGAATGGATCGCAATATCGATACTCCGAACACAGAGAACTTACAAAACGGCATCATTCTACCTACGGAAGAAGATAATAATTATCATATTTACAATCAGTTCGTCATTTACTCCGATCGCCGCGATGCGTTGATGGAACATCTGCGCGCAAACCAGATTGGCTGCGAAATCTACTATCCACTCGCTTTGCACGAGCAGGAGTGCTTTAGCTATCTGGGCCTGAAAAAAGGTAGTTTTCCAAATGCGGAACGCGCTGCAGCCATGAGCCTCGCCCTGCCCGTTTATCCGGATTTATCCAAAGAACAAATCGAACGAGTCGTCAAAGTTACCTGTGACTTCTTTGCATGATTTTGTACATGAAGTCCCCCCCTTGTTTATGATTTTCAAACGTCTTGCACCCTACTTCACCTATCTGAAACCTGTCCGTGTACAGTTCGCTGTTGGCATAGGATTTGGAGTCCTCTCTGCGGTCGCGTCCGGAGCGGGCCTGCCCTTCATTGTCAAATATCTTGTGCCACTTCTTACCGGTGACAATAAACCTGAAGGGCTGTATTTTTTAATCGTGCTTGGCCTGATTCCATTGATGTTTATATTGCGAGCATTGGGTGAATTTTTGAATGCCTACTTTATCGCTTATTCAGGCCTTCATGTGCTCGAACAGTTGCGACTGATGGTATTTGAAAAAATGCAGCAACTCCCGTTGAAATTCTTTCAGAAAAACACCACTGGAGATCTTATGAGCCGTGTTCTGGGAGACACTGCTCAGTTACAGGCGGCGCTAGTAAAAGTGGTCAACAGCCTTATCAAGGACCCTGCAACACTGCTAAGTGCAGCCGGCTACCTGCTTTACCTGACAATAAAGGAATCCGATACAGCATTCATGCTGATTGCACTCGCATCAGTGCCATGCTGTGTATTTCCGATTCGATCCATCGGGTCACGTATTTTGAAAAAAGCTAAATTGGCTCAGGCTCAAGCCGGAAAGCTGAACCACGTGCTCAACGAAAACCTTTCTGCGGTACGTGAAATTCGTTCTTACAATCTCAAGGAGCGTGAGGTTCATCGCTTTTCCGAAGCCATCCGTGAATTGTTCAGACTTACACTAAAAACGATTAAATATGACAAAGGACTTTCCCCGCTGATTGAAGTTGTCACTGCCTTTGCACTTAGTTTCGCACTTTATATAACCATCATAAAACAAATCGAACCCCAAACCATCGCATCAATGCTGACAGCGCTATATATGTGCTATCAACCCGTCAAACAGCTCGGAACAGTCTCCAACACGATTCGCAAAGCAGAGGCCTCACTAGATCGCCTCGAATATATATTACACTCAGAAGATACGGTGCCCGAACCCAAAAATCCTGTACCGATTGGCTCCGTTGCCGGCAAAATTTGCTTTAACAATGTTACTTTCGCATATGAAAGCACAGCCGCTCTAAACCAGATCACCGCGACAATAGAGCCCGGGCAAGCTGTTGCACTTGTTGGCCCGAGCGGCGCTGGAAAGACAACTTTTGCCAATTTGGTGCCACGCTTTTACGATGTTAATGAAGGTTCCATCACACTGGACGATGTAGACGTTCGTAACGTCTCCAAGCAGGACCTAAGGGCACAGGTAGCCCTGGTTTCCCAGGAATCGGTTTTATTCAGTGACACAATCGCCAACAACATTCGCATCGGCAAATCAGATGCTACATTTGATGAAGTCAAGCAGGCGGCAAAAATGGCACATGCTCACGAATTTATCGAAACCTTTGAAGAAGGCTACGAAACAATTGTGGGTGAACGCGGTTCACGCCTCTCCGGAGGCCAAAGACAACGTATATCCATCGCCCGCGCTTTTCTCAAAAACGCACCCATTATCATTCTCGACGAACCCACCTCAGCACTTGATGCTGAAAGTGAATACAATATACAGGCAGCATTGGAAGACCTCGCCAAAGGCCGCACAATGATAATTATCGCTCACCGGTTTAGCACAATCAAGGATGCAGAACGCATTTTTGTATTTGATAACGGTAGAATTATCGCTCAGGGAAGTCATGAAGAGCTTTACTTAAAAGACTCTCTCTACACCAGCCTCTACGACAAACAAGCTCAAAAAGACGTCGATACGAGCCTTTAAACCTAGTTAAATTCAGTCATG
>JBNKZP010000118.1:0-4683 GCA_050301675.1 Puniceicoccaceae bacterium | reverse complement strand
GCAAAAACGTCAAAAGATGTTTGTTCCCTTTGGTCGACTGGTTTTGGGAGTACTGCTCATACAGGACCTCTTCATCATATTACTGATGGTTGCTCTGCTGAAATCACCTGATGGCATTCTCGCGATTATTGGGGGCATTGGCGGCACAATCGCCCTGGGCCTGATTGCTCTGCTGATTCACAAAAGATTTATCCCCTGGGCAACGACACACCTAAAACTCGATGAAGAGGAACTGATGCTGGGTGCACTCAGCATATTATTTGCATTTTCCGGAGTCGCTCATCTGCTAGACCTTCCCTTTCTGGTGGGTTCTTTTTTTGCCGGATTCACACTCTCGGCATTCCCAATGAACGGCCTCGTCCGCGGGATGCTCAGTTCCTTGTCCGGCTTTTTCCTGGCGATCTTTTTTATCAGTATCGGCACAGTGCTCACCTTGCCGGATATTCAGTTGATCCAGCACAGCCTTATTTTTATCGCGGTACTGGTACTCGTCACAATCATTCTAGTAACTACAGTTGCAGAACTCGTGGGCTATTCCACACGAGCTTCCATTGAGGCAGGATTACTCCTTTCTCAAACCAGTGAGTTTTCACTATTGCTTGCCTACAGCGGCATGCATTCCGGACTGATTCCAGCCAGTTTGTTTTCAATGATTGTATTGATCACCGTGAGCACAATGACGCTCACGCCCTTTATAGCGCGTAAAAATGTAAGTCGCCTGCTCATGAAATGGCAACCACGCTATCGACGTGGTGAAGCTGATTGCTCCAACTATACAGATCACGCTGTCATGCTTGGCTTTGGACGAGCGGGAGCCAAAACGATTCAAATGCTAAAGGAGAAAAAGATTGGCATTATCGTCATCGAAGAAGATGCAGCCGTGATCCGCCAGTTAATCGCAAAAGGCATCACCTGCATCCAGGGCAGTTCCTCCAATAAAGCTCTGTTAAAACGAGCCAACTGCAAGCAAGCACGGATGGTAATCTGTGCTATGAAACATTCCGAAGATGCCTATCTTGTAATCGATTACTTAAAGGGCACACCTGTAAAAGTAATTGTTAATACCTTTGAACATTCTGAAACGGAGAGCATCCGCCGAGCCGGAGCGTATCCAATACAAACCGCTCCGGCATCCGCTCAGCGATTTGTCGACTGGCTGGATGCAAATGCAGTCAAACCCACCCTGGCAAAGCCGAAACCAAAACCGAAAGAACCTCGAACATTGAAGATCGAACCTTCAATACCGTAAAGATTCATTATCTGCTTTTCTCTCGATCAGAGAGGAACGGCGGCAGGTTGGAAAGCCTTACCCTCCGTTAACGGGCAAGTTTGTTTTCTATCCAATTAAAACTGTAATCACTTGGACAATTTGAGCGCACTTTCAATGATTCCGGAAAAAGAACCTGCTTTTAGAGAGGCACCACCGATCAGGCCACCATCAATATTGGGCTGTGCGAGTAATGCCTCGGCATTTTCTGGCTTCATTGAACCGCCGTACAGGATACGTATCTTTTCCGCAGCTGCCTCGTTAAGAACACCGGCAAGAAAGCAACGAATTTCTGCATGCATTTCCTCTGCCATTTCCGGAGTGGCGGTTTTACCGGTCCCAATAGCCCAGACTGGCTCATAAGCGATAACAAGTCCTTCATGGTTCTCGACAGTCACACCCTGAAGCGCTCCTTCTATTTGATTTTTAATGACTTCTTTTGCTTTGCCTGCTTCGCGCTGCTCAAGTGTCTCGCCAACACACAAAATAGGACTCAGGCTGGCGGCCAGGGCAGCTAGTACTTTTTTGTTAACAATTGAGTCTGTTTCGCCAAAGTACTCACGTCGTTCGCTGTGTCCAAGAATTACAAACTTACAGAACAGATGGCGTAGCATTTCGGCAGAGATTTCACCGGTGTACGCTCCGGAACTTTCAAAATGCATATTCTGTGCACCAACACAAATATTTGAATCTTTGACTGCATCCACTACTGCCTGAAGCGATGTGGCAGGTGGACAAAGGCAAACAGAGACATCGGTTTGTTTGCCCATCATGCTGGAAATCTCTCTTGCTAACTCAGCGCCTTCGTGTGAGTTAAGATTCATTTTCCAGTTACCAGCGATGAGAAATTTGCGTCCTACTTTATTCATTGCACACTACACTTATTTTTGATTCTTGAAATGATTACGTTAAACTTTACTGGATCGTATCCAGGACACTTACGCCTGGTAAATCTTTACCTTCGAGAAACTCAAGAGAAGCTCCGCCGCCTGTGCTCATAAAAGTGACTTTGTCGCCATAGCCAGACATTTTGATCGCTTTTACGGAATCTCCGCCTCCAATGATTGAGCATACATTTGCTTCCGCAATGGTCTTTGCAATTGCAAACGTTCCTTTGTTGCAGGCATCTATTTCAAAAATGCCCATTGGTCCATTCCAAAGAACTGTTTTGGCCTGCTTTATTTCGTTGCTGAATAACTCAATACTTTTGGGGCCAATATCGACACCTTCCCAGCCATCTTCAATATTGCCTTCAAAAAAAGTCTGTTCGCCAACTGTGCCAGCGCCGAAGTCCAGATCTTTCACGGCGAGATTATCTAATGGTAACAAGAACTTGACACCCTTTTCTTTCGCTTTTTGGAGCGCAGCTTTGGCGGTCGGGATGAAGTCTGGCTCACTTAAAGATTCACCGACTGTTCGATCCTCTGCTAATGCGAAAGTATATGCCATGGCGCCACCGATGATAATGGTATCCGCTTTTTCCAATAATGCATCGATAACTTTAATTTTATCAGACACCTTCGCTCCACCCAATATCACTGTCAATGGACGTTCCGGATTATTTGTTTTGTCACCCAGATACGCCAGCTCATTTTCAATTAACAAACCACAGACACAAGGTGTGAGATGCTTGGCTACACCCGCAGTAGACGCATGCGCACGGTGTGCCGTACCAAATGCGTCATTCACGAATGCATCAGCCAGTTTGGCAAGTTTCTCAGCAAATGCAGGATCATTATCCGTCTCTCCTTTATAAAAGCGTACATTTTCCAGCAATACAACTTCACCGTCTGCCATTGCAGCAACTTCAGCTGCTACTTTTTCGCCAATACAGTCATCCAGAAATTTCACGGGTTGCTCGAGATGGGACGCAAGTGCTTCGGCAACCGGAGATAGTGTGTAGTCCATATTTCTCTCGCCTTTAGGCCGACCTAAGTGACTGGCGAGAATTACCTTTGCTCCCTGAGCAACCAAGTTCCGTATCGTTGGTAGTGCGGCAACAATACGAGAATCATCTGAAATGGAACCGTTTTTAAGCGGTACATTAAAATCACAGCGGACAAACACACGCTTGCCGGACAAGTTGACATCTTTGATAGATTTTATTCGAGACATGATTGATTTGTTTCTGATTTATACAATCGGGTTCATCATGAAAACATTAAAAAGGCCGTCGATGTAAGGCAAAACTCAACATGACGACCTTGGATATTGATCAAAACTAACCTGGATTATAAGAAGCGGGATACTTTTTGAACAAGTTCAACGACCCGGGTAGAGTATCCCCATTCGTTATCATACCAAGAAACTAATTTGAAAAAAGTGTCGGACAAACCAATGCCACTACCAGCATCAAAAATGGAACTCAACTCATCGTGAATAAAGTCAGACGATGCAACCTGATCTTCTGTGTACCCGAGGATACCTTTGAGTGAACCTTCGGAAGCTGCCTTCATTTTTTGACAGATTTCCTCGTACGAAGTTGGTTTGGCAGTTTTGACCGTAAGATCAACAACAGACACAGTCGGTGTTGGCACACGAAATGCCATGCCGGTGAGTTTGCCTTGCACCTCAGGTAATACCAGACCAACTGCTTTAGCTGCCCCAGTTGTAGAAGGTATGATGTTGAGCGCAGCCGCACGGCCACCTTTCATATCTTTTGGTGAAGGTCCATCTACTGTTCTTTGCGTTGCAGTATAAGAATGCACGGTAGTCATAAGACCTTCGACGATGCCAAAATTTTCAAGAATAACTTTGGTAATAGGTGCAAGACAGTTAGTCGTACACGATGCATTGGAAATGATATTGTCGTCTTTGGTAATCTCATCATCGTTCACACCAATGACAACAGTCTTTACGCCATCACCCTTACCAGGAGCTGAGATGATGACTTTCTTCGCTCCGGCATCAAGGTGACCTTTTGCTTTTTCATCCTGAACAAAGAGTCCGGTCGATTCTATCACAATATCGATATCATGCTCGCCCCATGGAAGTGCGGCAGGCCCTTCGCGAACAGCCAGAGTTTTAATTTCATGGCCGTTGACGACTAAAATATCGTCACCTTTCGTCTCTACAGTACCGTTGAATCGCCCTTGTGTTGAATCGTATTTCAAAAGGTATGCAAGATTTTCAGCCGGAACAAGGTCATTGATTGCAACCACATCAATTTCTTTGCCGAGAAGATTTTTTTCTACAATAGAGCGAAAGACCAAACGTCCAATACGCCCAAAACCATTGATTCCTATTTTTATAGCCATAATTAAGTGAAAAGTTATCGAGTAATAGTGTGTTTAATTAATTGATGTAAGCTAGAGCTTTTTATTCAGACTAAAGTCTGACA
Source organism: Puniceicoccaceae bacterium (assembly GCA_050301675.1). Classification (GTDB taxonomy): domain Bacteria; phylum Verrucomicrobiota; class Verrucomicrobiia; order Opitutales; family Coraliomargaritaceae; genus Lentimonas. Next base: position 76 of record JBNKZP010000118.1, on the reverse strand, counting down.
TTTAGTTAAAAGATCGGCCGCAACCACAAGAACTCTGTGCATTGGGATTGCGAATTTCAAAACCTCTTCCGGATAG
>JBNKZP010000117.1:0-4793 GCA_050301675.1 Puniceicoccaceae bacterium | reverse complement strand
GCGCGTGCTTGGCTCAAGAAAAAGATTCACTACGGTGCAACCTTGCAAATAAGAAGGCTTTTTGTCGTCGATTCCCAGGGTGTTTTTAAACGCAGTGGCAACAGTGAAAATGGTCTGAATCTCTTCGATGGAAAGAGTCTCTATGCCAATCAGGTCTTTGCGGTTCCAGTTGATGGGTATGCTCATGGTTTGTATTGCGAACGCGAAATGGGATTTGGGATTAGATCGCTGCGTTGAGAAGCACTTTGTGTAGCAATTTTAGAAGAGCAATTCAAAATGAAAAAAATCACGCCGGGAGGTCTGAGATACAGACTAACTGAGTGCTTGTCTTCAAAGTCCGAGCAATGTTTCAACAAGTTTTGGGACGGTTATACCGGCAGGACCGACAATCGACTGGTCAAATACGGAAGCGTTGAGTGGCGGTTCCAGATTCATCTCAATCGTGATTGCTCCCGCGGCCAGTGCCTCTCGGACAAATCCGGCTGCTGGGTAGACATTTCCGGAGGTGCCGATAGCAACGAAAAGATTACAGCTCGAAAGAGCTGCAATGATAGCGTCCATATGGTAGGGCATTTCGCCAAACCATACAATGTCAGGCCGCAGTCCACTTCTCTGACCACAGGCCGGGCAAATCATGTCTGTAGAAAGGTCCGTCTGGCATTCTATTTTCGCACCCGTTCCATGAGAACAATGCATACAAAAAGCCTTTAAAAGTTCCCCATGCATATGAAGCAGATTCTTAGTGCCACCCCGTTCATGCAAATCATCAATATTTTGGGTAACTACCAGGACCTTACCGTTCCATTTCTCTTCGAGTCTGGCTAAAGCTTTATGTGCCGGGTTGGGCTGAATCGCAGGGTTCAATAATCCGGTCCGGCGCATATTGTAAAATGCATGCACCAACTCGGGATTATGCGCGAAGGCTTCAGGTGTCGCGACCTCTTCAACCCGGTGACCGCACCAGAGACCGCCGGCGCCGCGGAATGTTTCCAGACCACTTTCCGCTGATATGCCCGCGCCGGTTAAAAAAACAATAGAAGCGTCCGGAGAAAGGTTATTGAGTGAGTTCATCATTTAGAATCATATCCTTGAAAGAAACCGTCGTCATTTTGACATCGCATATTGTTGGAGTCTATTGATAATCCCGTAAAACTAAAATAATTTTTCGATTCAAAATGACTCTTTCCTAATTCTTCAGACTTCGTTTTCTGTTTCCGAATTCAGATATAATTACTTTTTTACCATCGTCATGGATACGATCATTCATAATGGCATTACTCTGCACCGCTGGCACTGTGGTGATTCGACCTTTGTTGTACGTCCCGAGCTAGGTGCACGTCTGATGAGTTGGACTCTTAAGCGTTCGGAAGGTCACGACCGATCGATAATCTATTGGCCGGAGGACGCCGATTTTAATGAGTTTTATCGGATTAGAGGCGGCAACCCTATTCTCTTTCCGTTTTCGGCACGTAGTTTCTATCAGGGCAAAAGAGGCTACTGGCCGGATGCAGATGGAACTGTTCGCCCGATGCCCATGCATGGTTTTGCACGCAGTGGTACTTTTGATCTGGTCGAAACAGATGATCATAGTTTTACCGCCGAACTGCAACCAACTGAAGACGATCAAAAGGCATATCCGTACGAATACCGCTTTCGCGTACGTTATGTGTTTGAAGAACGATCTTTGCAGGTCTCAATGACTCTGGAAAATCTCGACAAACAGCCAATACTCTGGTCTGCCGGACACCATTTCTATTTTACTCTGCCCTGGAAGGCCAACACTTCGCGTGAAGATTACCACTTCGATATTCCGGGCACATCCTGCTACACGCACTCATCCGATGGTTCATTATCTCCGGTCAAACCGTTTAATTCCAAGGATTCTTTTGGCAACCCGGAAAACAATGACCGTATATTTACTCAGTTAAGTGGAGACTGTGCACGCGTTGATCTGGTCAATAGTGATGAAAAAATCCGCGTGCGTATTTTGCAGGATACCAATACCGCATCCCCCGAGAACGCCTTTGTCATTTGGAGTGAATCTGCAGATAGTCCGTTTTATTGTGTCGAGCCTTGGATGGGGCCACCCAATAGCGCCGAACATGGAAAAGGTCTGCACACAGTTGCACCCGGCGAGCATTCATGCTTTACTGTTGAAGTTTCTTTATAAAGTAACCGAAAGACTTCTTTTGTTATGAAAATCATTATTGTGGGCGCCGGCGAGGTGGGACATAACTTGTGCACAACCCTCTCGCATTTCGGGCACAATGTAACACTTATTGAGCGTTCTCAAGCTCGTTGTAAAAAACTGGATGAAGAACAGAATGCACGTATCATCGCCGGCAACGGCAGTTCTGCCCGACAATTGGTAGAAGCTGATATTACTCGTTGTGACGCTTTTCTGGCAATGACCAGTGATGACCACACAAATGTGATTTCCTGCTCCATTGCCAAGGGGCTTGGCGCTAAAAATACGATCGCTCGCATCCACGACGAAACCTACAGCGACAATTCCGTAGTCAACTACCAGTTACACTTCGGCATTGATCTGCTCATCAACCCGGAAGCCATTTGTGCAACGGAACTGGCCAAAGAAATTCGTGGCGCTGGCCGCGTCGCCGTAGAGCGATTTGCCCGTGGTCAGATTGAAGTACAGCAACATAGTGTTACCAAAGGGTCCCGTCTGATTGGCAAAAAACTAAAAGATCTCAAGCTTGATTCTCGCGTGCGAATCGGCCTTATCCAGCGCAAGGATGGTCAGAGCCATGTAGCTAACGCAGATAGTGTCATGGAGGAAGGCGATCTGGTCACACATTTCGGACATCCGGATGCATTGCTGGCCCTGCGAGAACAACTGGACCCCAAAAGAAAACTGGCGATCTCCCGTGTCGTTATCTTCGGTGGTTCCGAAACAGCAATCAATCTGGTGAAGCTTTTAAGTAATCCTCGCTTCAAAATCCGTGTCATCGAAAAAGACCGCGCCAAATGTCAACATTTGGCAGAACGGTTTCCTCACATCACGGTCATTCATGGCGATGCTACTTCTTTACGCCTTCTTGAAGAAGAACAGGTGGGCAGCGCTGACTATTTTGTGGGTTGTACCAAAGACGATGAAGAAAACATTTTGACCTGTGTTCAGGCCTCGAAACTTGGCGTCAAACACGTTCAACTCGTTATCAACAAAGGTGATTACGACGAACTTCTGGACATGCTTAGAACGACGCTTTCCATCGAAATGGTGGTTTCACCACGCAGCGCGACCGCTAAATTTATGCTGCATACACTCTCACCCAAGATGGTAACGACGCTTGCGGAATTACCAGATCAAAACATGCGAATCCTGGAAGTCTACATCAGTCACTCCAGCCCTTGTATCGGTCGTAGTATTAGAAACATCAAGCTCCCGCGAGATAGCCTACTGGTGGCGCTACAGCACAAGTATAAAGCCAAGGTCCCAGCAGCTGAAGATACCATCCTGGCAGGTGATCGTGTCGTGGTTATTGTAAGCAATGACCAGGAACAGGCGCTAATCAAAAGTCTGATATAAGCATTGGAGACCAACGATTGAATGTTGAATACTAAATGCAACCGAAACATCTAAAGAAAGATGAATACTGCAATCATTTACAGGCTTCTGGGCATGATTTTAATAGCCCTTTCCGGCGCATTCACAGTGTGCATTCTGGTTGGCATGTTCAGCGGCGAAAAACTATCAGATGCGTCAATTCAGGCCTTTATGGTTTCGATCGTTGTCTGTATGGTATCGGCGGGAATACTGCTTCAGAGCGGGAGAAGTGACTCTGCTAAATTGTTTCGACGTGAAGCGCTTTGCGCGATTGGACTTTCCTGGCTGATGGCCTCGACTGTGGGCGCCCTTCCCTACTTCCTGATCGTTGAAAACTGTACCTTCGCGGATGCTCTGTTTGAAAGCACATCCGGGCTGACGACTACTGGTTCGACTACATTTGCAAACTTTTATGAATTTCCAAAAAGCCTGTTATTTTGGCGCTCCCTGAGTCAATGGTTTGGAGGACTCGGCGTTGTTGTATTTTTCGTAGCGATCCTTTCGTCACTGGGCGCCGGTGCGAAAATACTTTTCAGTAATGAATCATCAGGCACATCTTCTGACTTCGACCATGGCCGCATTCAAAGCGGAGCGTTTTACCTGATGCTTTATTATCTGGGGCTCTCAACTGCCTGTCTTCTCGCTTACAAGTTCGGAGGCATGACATGGTTTCAGGCAATTAATCATATGATGACAACCGTTTCGACCGGTGGCTTCAGCACCGAGCCAATGAGTATGGAGCAGTTTCAAAGCCCGCTGCTGGAGTGGCTTTGCATATTCTTCATGATTCTTGGTGGAACCACTTTTGTATTTGTAATCAATCTCTTACAAATGCGTAAGAGTAAATTAAAAGAGCGCGACGAAGTCGTGTGCTTCTTGGTTATTTTGATTGTTAGCTCGTTGTTGCTTACTCTTTATCTTGTCGAGCAGACCGGAACACTGCCAAGTCACGAGAGCTTTCGCACTGCTACCTTTCAGGTGGTTTCAATAATGACAACGACCGGCTACTCCAGTACTGATTTTGATACATGGCTGCCGGCGGCAAAAATCATTCTTTTAATTCTTATGCTGATTGGCAGCTGCTCCGGTTCAACCAGCGGCGGAATTAAAGTCGTGCGTGCAATGATTGCTGTGCGGTCAGTACTGCATAGTGTTGTACTGGCTTTCCGCCCAAACCTCACCAAACCCATACGGATCAATGGCCGCGCCCTAAATGAGTCGAATATTC
>JBNKZP010000116.1:0-4798 GCA_050301675.1 Puniceicoccaceae bacterium | reverse complement strand
AGCGCAAAAAAGTGGATTTGCCGCAGCCGGATGGTCCGATAAAAGCAGTCACTTCTTTCTCATGGATATCCATGTTAATATCGAACAGTGCCTGCGCCTCACCGTAAGCAAAATCGAAATTATGGATTCGGATAATTGGGTTTGGATTGACGGTAACGTCGTCAGAAGTTGCCCTGGCAGTGGATATACTCATTAGGTGTTAATTGTATCAAAAGCTAGCGGATTACCATTTGTAACGTTTGCGGATTCGAACACGAAGTATGATGCTGCTCAAGGCAAAGAAACCAACGATTAGCAAAAAGACAAATGCGGTGCCGTACTGCATCGTCTGGGTATACTCGTTTTGCGGAATTTTTGAACTGACAACATAGATGTGATAAGGCAAAGCCATGACACCCTGAAAAAAGAAATCACCGGGATTTTCAAGACCTTGCCAGGGTAGCTGATCGCGTAGCGCAAATGCAGCGGTGAACATGATGGGAGCGGTCTCACCGGCAACTCTGGCAATGCCCATAATTGAGGATGTTAAGATACCGGGTAACGCATAGGGCAAAACATTCGTGCGAATCGAGGTCCATTTGGATGCGCCCAATGCCAGCGAGCCCTCACGAAATCCCTTCGGGATTGCCCGGAGAGATTCTTCGCTGGCGGTTATGATCACCGGAAGCACCATAATCGCCAGAGTAAACCATCCAGCTATTATCGACACTCCCCAATTTAGGAAGAGTACAAACAGTCCCACTCCAAAAATACCAAATACAATCGAAGGCACTCCCGACAGATTGAGTATCGAAAGACGGATGATTCTCAATAACCTTCCAGGCCTGCTGTATTCGCTCAGATAGACGGCGCAAAGAATGCCCAGTACAAGAGCGATTGTTATCGATCCGATGACCAGGAGAAACGTGCCAACAATTGCCGGGCCAATCCCGCCGCCACTGTAGGAGTAGTTGCTGTAAACATAGTTTTCGTCCGAAGGCATCACTTCCAGGAGGCGATGATCGTTGTCGCTGTACATCAGGCGTTCGGCTTTTCGCTGTTTGTCGAGAACTTTGTTACGGGCATTGATTGCGTCCAGTCGCTCCTGTATCTGTCTTTTTTTATCTTCCTGGTGACTACCCAAGTCATCGTAATCGTGTCTGAGCTGTATACGCTCGGAATTAAGGGACATCATTTCGTCGTAAATTTCCCTGGGTTCGTAGACGTGTAATGTCTGTGGCTTTTGCGTAAGGAAATCGAAATTGATGTAAGGAGCCTGGCTTTTGAAAACAGCTTTTGAACCGTGAAAGGCAATATTCAAAAAAATATAACCCGCGCTTAATATGATAGCGTAGGTCGAAACCTTTAGGATGACCGTAAGGATAAATTCGACAAACTTTCGGTTGGAAGTTCGCTTGCTGAATGTATTTTTTGGGGGGACGGTTGCCATCTAAAACTATTTTTGATTTTACGACTGCCTTAGTAATCAAATTTATTGTATTTCCTGACCACCCACTGAGCACTGTAGTTAACCAGCAGAGAGATGAAAAATAAAACAACGCCAATCATGAATAGCGCCCGGTAGTGCAGACTTTCACGAACGACTTCACCCATTTCCTGCGCAATGATTCCAGTCATTGTATGAACCGGTTCGAAGAAAACGCCCAGACCTTTGGTAAAATCGGGAATTTTAATGCGATTTCCCGCACAGAGCAGCACGACCATGGTTTCGCCGATGACGCGTCCGAACCCGAGCATGATTGCAGATATAATTCCGGAAAGCGCCGCTGGTACAACAATACTAAACGTTGTCTGTAACTTTGACGCGCCCATGGCAAGTGATGCTTCTGTGAATTTGGAGGGTATGTTGTTGATCGCATCCTCAGCAAGTGTGAAGATCGTCGGTATGGCCATCAGGGCGAGCAGGCATCCGGCAGTAAAGGCATTAAGACGTTCTTGTATCGGAAAAAACGGCACCCATTCCAGAAAATCCAATTGTGATAACTGGCGTATCGCTTCACCAAAAACAACAACGCCAAAAAAACCGATAACGACTGAGGGTATCGCAGAAATGAATTCGATGTAGGGCTTAATGAAGTTGCGCTCTGCAGGGCCAGCGATCTGATTTACATAGATGGCTGCACCAACTCCGAGAGGAATTGCCAGAGAGAGCGCAATTAAGGATATTAACAGCGAGCCGGTAAGCAAGGGCAGCAAGCCATACCAATCCTGTTGATCGCTTGCGGTTATCCATTTCTTGCCGGTTAAAAATGATCCCAGGGAGTGCCAGATGGATACCGGTCTTGATGGGTCCCAATTGGCAAGCTCGTTCTTGTAGTCTGGTATCTGTGCAAGATAGAGTGCGTTCAGGGATTTGAATTTTTGAGCGCGGGCGGCAATTTCAGGATTTCCGAAATCAATTGCATCGATCTGTACAAGTATTCGGTTAACAGAAGCTGCAAAAGAGACGAGCATTTCAGCATACTGATCTTGCCCACTGGTTACCTGCTGGATAGACTCACTGAAATCAATCGGCTTAATATTTACAGCGAAAGCTTCATACTCTTTACGCAACAGTTCCAGGTAAAGTTCACGGTCTGACTGAACAGGAGTATTACGATCCAGAAGTTCTTTCTGATTGGTATCCTTTAACAAACGAATCCATTTGGCCTGGTCACCGGCATCCAATACATACCCGGGGTCTTCGACCATTTTGATTTTCTCTGCCATCTCGGAAAGTGTTTTGTCCAAATCGAGATAAGTCAGATGGCGATCGCGAAGCTTAATGGCAGTCGCCATCTTTTCTTTAAAAAATGTGTACAAATCGTTTCCCGCATGTGCATACTCAACAAAAACAGCATTTGCTTCCGCAGAGTAGACGATTGCAGCAATTTGTTTCCGTGAAAGCCCTTGACCTTTCAGTTCCTGAATCCACTGCGCTTTAACATCATTGAGATATTGATTGAGTTGCACATAGCCGCTGCGTTGCTCCTTTAGTATGTCTATGTATTCCAACCCGGAAAGACGGTACTCGCGAATACTTTTATGATAGAGCCCTAGAAAGCCAGCACTCTCTTTGAACAAAAAAATCGTAATCAATGTGAGTATGACGATTGCAATCATGGCATGACTGCCAAAAAACGCTTTTATAATACTATCGGAATCTTTACCAAAAAGCAGTGTCCTGCGTTTACTAAAGGACGGATTGCTGCGAGCGGTTTCCTGGCTTTTGTCAGTCATTGGAGATAGCGTTCAGAATGATTTGACCGAAATTACAAGAACAGAATCCATTATCAATGTCGAAGATACCAGATTAGCAGATCAATTCAGTTGATTGGAAGGAAGTGGACACGTTTCACGATCTCCTGGCCGGCGGGGCTAAGCGTAAAGTCGATGAACTTTTGTGCAATTGGGCTAAGCGGCTTCCTGCTATTAATAATGTAGTAGAGAGGGCGGGCGAGCGGATATTTACCAGATTCGGGATAAACGCCTTCCACTGGAAGCACTTTGATCCCGGGCGTATCAATGTAGGCAAGGCCAATATAGCCGATACCATTAATATTGCCGGCAACTTCAGCAGCGATTTGTTCGTTGCCCGCCATTTTTTGTGTTTCAGCTCCATAATCTCTGGAAGAAAGCGCCATTTTTTGAAACGTAGAGTACGTTCCGGACGAAGTGTTACGGGTATATGCAGAGATTTTACCCGTTTGCAGTGAAAGCGCTGCCCAATTTACAATATCTCCTGAAAAAATCAGTTCAATCTGATTAAGATCGATTGCGTCAATTGAATTGGCTTCATTAACAACAATAGCAATCGCATCTTTCGCCACAGTAACGACATTCATTTCGACGCCCTTGGTCATCGCTTCAGCGATCTCCTTTTCCTTAAGATCACGCGAAGACATCCCGATCTCTGCAGTGTTATCGATAACGGAGGCCACACCTGTGGAGGAGCCCTCAGCGGCGATTTCAAAAACGACTTCAACTCCACGAGCTGCCATATCTGCCTTAAATGTTTCGGCTAGCTGAGGAACCATTTTTGCACCTAGTGTATCAGAGCCTTTGATTATAATTGTTTCCGTAGCGTACACCGGAAAAGTGTACAATACCACAACTGCGTAAATTAACTGACGAATCATAGGAACGAATTTCATTGGTAAGTAACATTGGTACGAAACCGGATATGGTAGACAGTAAAAAACAAACTGTTCAAAAAAGAATCAAAGCAAAACTGTTTGATAATTCATACAGACGCCGATCTCAATGAACTTCTCGCTTGTATAAAAAAATTTCTGTATCATTGTGAAATTGTCGACCTCGGAGTGTGGGCGTTCGCTTGTTCTTTACCAGAATGAGAGGAAAGTCCGGACATCGCAGGGTAGGAATCCCTGTGAAAACAGGGGCAAGGCGAGGAGACTCGACTTGACGGCCAGTGTCACAGAAAACAAACCGCCCTGAACTTGTTGAAGGGTAAGGGTGAAAAGGTAGGGTAAGAGCCTACCGCTTCAGAGGTAACGATGAAGGCAGGATAAACCCATTCCGGTGCAAGGCAAAATAGGGGATCGGGCGGCCCGTCCAATGATTCCGGGTATGCCGCATTCCGCTTCTATGCGGCGGAAACTTCGCTCCGGCGGAGTAGATAAATGAGCGCACAATCACCTGTTTCGGCAGGGGGTGGACAGAATCCGGCTTACAGGCTTTCCGCGCCTGGATTATTTCGGCTCCTTCGGAGCCGACCGTCCAGGAGGGCTCTGCCCTCCCGGACCCACCCGAAGTATTTGGGGACAAAAGAATTGCGGGGCGGGGATTCGCGGTTGAC
>JBNKZP010000115.1:0-4832 GCA_050301675.1 Puniceicoccaceae bacterium | reverse complement strand
ATCGAAAGTATACCTGAAGACATCCGCGAGAAGTACAAGACAGCATTTACCATTGACTACAAATACTTCATCGACGCAGCAGCTCGGCGCCAGAAGTGGATTGATCAGTCGCAGTCAGTCAATCTCTTCCTTGCACAAGCGGACATCAAAACACTGTCGCACATGTATCGCAATGCCTGGCACAAAGGCCTTAAGACCACATACTACCTGCGCACGCTTGGTGCTTCCAACATCGAAAAAGCTACTGTCAGTGTGAAAAAAGAAATGCGCGGTCGTGTCGGTCAGCAGGATACTGAAACAACAACACCCAAGAAGCAGTTTACTGCTGCCGAAGCACAGGCATGCTCACTGGATGCCATGCTAAACGGCGGAGAGTGCGAAGCGTGCCAGTAACCAAGCATGGAGTTTATGGAATTTAAGAGGCGTCTTAACTCAGATGCATCGGGTCGACGTCTATCTGTTCAATCACGTCTTTGTCCAACTTGAAGCTTTCACGAAGCTTTGCCAGACGTCCAACAACTGAGCTTACAGCAGGCATGAAATACCATAATTGAAAACGATACTCATCGCGAATTTTCTCAATCGGTGCGGGAGCCGGACCGCGTATTTCGATCTTGCTGCCCAGTTCCTGCTCAACCAGCCTGGCCCATTGTTCAATATAGAAACGGACTTTATCGGGGTTGCGTCCTCGGAAAAGGTGACGTATCAGATGCCTGAAGGGTGGATACTGAAATTCGCGACGCTGTTCCAACTCTTCAAGTTGAAATCCATCAAAATCCGCCTTACGGGCAAACTGAATCGGGGCGGCATGTGGCGTGTGCGTCTGTATAACGACTTCTCCTGCCCGATCACCACGCCCGGCACGACCAGATACCTGCACAATCAGCTGAAAGGTGCGCTCTGCCGCACGAAAATCTTCGACGTGCAATGAGCGGTCCGCATCAATCAGTCCGACCAGAGTAACATTCGGAAAGTCCAGACCTTTAGCAATCATCTGGGTACCAACCAGTATATCGATCTTGCCCACTCGAAAGTCGTTAAGGATTTCTCGATAACGATTTTTGCGAACCATTGAATCAGCATCCATACGGTAGATGCGTGCATGGGGAAGGATCTTTTGTACACTGTCTTCGATCTTTTGCGTCCCTTTACCCCGCATTCGGATGTTTGTAGAATTACACTCCGGACAGCGAAACGGCGCCAGTTCTTCTTCACCGCAAAGATGGCAACGCAGGCGACCATCCGTACGATGGTATGTCTTTGGAATACTGCAATGCTTACAGCCAGCCACATAACCGCAGTCAGGACACAGTAAGCTGGTTGAAAAGCCACGACGATTGAGAAACAATATGCTTTGTTCTTTTTTCTCGTAACGATCCATCAGCTTTTCTTTCAGCATCTTGGAAATCAATAACTCGGGCTTTTCAGGAGTACCTTCACGACACATGTCAACAACGTGGATTTTGGGCAATTCACGATTGTCAACTCGCCTGAACATACGATCGATCGCGTACTTGCCCTTCTCAACATTATGAAGCGATTCGAGCGACGGTGTTGCAGAACCCAATATACAGACGGCATCGTTTAAAAATGCACGGTACACAGCAACATCGCGGCCATTGTAACGCGGTGACTCTTCCTGTTTGTAGGCAGGCTCGTGTTCTTCATCGACGATGATCAGTTTGAGATTTTGCACCGGTGCAAACACAGCTGAACGAGCGCCGACAACAACACTCGCAGCGCCACTGGCAAGCGCTTTCCAGGCGTCATAGCGTTCACCTTCCGACAGATGGCTGTGCCATACGACCGTGCGCACACCAAGTGCTTCAAGACGCCCGCGCACTCTGCCAACAGTTTGTGGCGCAAGCGCTACTTCAGGAACAAGAAAGATTACCCCACCTTTGTTGGTCACCACTTTTTCAATGGCCCGCAAATATACCTCCGTTTTTCCTGAGCCCGTAACACCATGCAGCAATCGTACATTAAACTTGTTTTTTTCAAGTGCTTCACAAACAGGCTCAACGCATTGCAACTGCTCAACAGTAAGTTCATACTCGACAACCTCTGCAACGGTTTCCGCACGGCCCAGTCCATCCTCGTAAGCAACGCGTTCTTCTTCGGCAGATTTATCATTTAAAAAGCCTCTTTCAACCAGACGATCACAGACAGATCCGCTTACGTTCAATCGTTTGATCACATCTGCCCGGGCAATCGGCCCGGATTGTTGTTGGATGTAGCGCAGGAGCGCCGCTTGCTTCGGAGCACGTTTTTCGAGTGTGACCATAGCCTCGCCAGCCGGCATCTGCCGGATTGACAGATAGCGACGCGTTTTTGCCTGCATACCTTTCCGGATTGCTGCAGGAATGATCGCCTCCAGAATAGCTTCAGCATTGACTGAGTAGTAGTGTTGCGCCCAGCGACAAAGTTGCATCAAATCAGGCGAAAGAACCGGGTACGGCTGTACTGTCTCTAGTATCGGCTTTAGTTTTTCAAGCGGTATTTCCTGCTCCGTGCCAAATCGCGAAACGATGCCCAGCTCTTTGCGACGACGCAAAGGGATACGGACCAGCGAACCTACTTTGACAGAACCCTGGCAACGCGACGGAATTTTGTAAGCCAGCACTTTATCGAGCCCCGATATGGCGATTACTTCTACGATTTCCGTGCAGTTCGCTAAATCTTGATTACCCATCAAGCAACAAAATTGTTCTCCAGCCAGACGTTTTGGAATTGAGCTAATAATGCCTGATTCCAAGATCGTCACATAATTTTATAAAGCCGTGGTAGTACTGTAAATTAGCCAAGTCCGGATCGTGACGCATCCACACAAAATCATTGTATCCAAAAGTAATCGCTGTCTGCAGAGACTTTAGCGCTTCGGCTTTTCGATTTTTGAGCGCGAGGCTGCACGCCAGGTTGTAATGAACAGTCGGATCTTCCGGGATCAACCGAGCTAACTTTCGATCCATGCGCAAGCCTCGATCTACCTGCCCGGTCTCGGTATAGAGATTTGCCAGCATTGTTACAACCCGAACGTCTTTAGGCATAAGCCTGTGCAAATCTTCAAAAAAGCTTAATTCAAAATCTAAATTATCTGTTTTCATGTGTGCTGGAGGTTACTTTGGATTTACCACTACGCTTACAGAAGTTAGTCAATCGCAATTCGGTGCAATGCGCGGATACCTGTAAACGCTGTGTTTCCACTTCAAGCGCCAGTTTATCTGCCACAGTCTTTCCGTACCATTCCATAAACGGCGCGTCTATTTCAAAAATCTTATCACAATCCAGACAAATTACTTGAGCCTGAAATATATTGGCGTTTTTGTCTGCCATGTAGAACTTGTAATCTCTTCCAACATCGACTTCACGGATAAGATTGCTCTCCGTAAGTATCGGAAGCGCACGATAGACCGTAGCACGAGACACCGAATCATCAATCTTGCGAGCCCTTTCAAGCAAATCCTCGGCTGTAAAATGGTCTTCACATTCATAAGCAGCGTCAAAAATGGCTAACCGCTGATTGGTCACGCGCAATCCTTTACTCGTAAGAAACTCCTTAAAAGTTTCTCTGACACTATTCATATCCAGAACCTCTTGATCCATAATCTCGCACTTATTGAGACACTATTGAGATTAAAGCATTTATTAGCAAGCACTGATTCTTGAAACATAAAAAAGTCCGAAAATGTATTAGAAAGTACTTGATTAAATGATGCAGAATGCGTTTTTTGATTGATTCCAATGAAAGCAACCATACAAACACAAGGACGTCAGTTCACCGTATCAGCAGGTGATATTCTCAAAGTTAGTTCGTTTCCAAATACGGAAGCAGGTGATACTGTCGATATTAACGAAGTATTGATGCTTGGCGAAGGTGCAAATGTCAAGTTTGGCACTCCCTACGTAGAAGGCGCATCGGTAAAGGCGACCATACTGGAAAACAAAAAAGATAAGAAAGTAATCGTCTTTAAGAAAAAACGTCGCCAGGGCTATCAAAAAAGACGTGGCCATCGCCAGCACCTTTCCGTTATTAAAATCGAATCCATCAACGAGTAATTCATAGACTAACCTTCAAACAACACTTAAGATGTCACATAAAAAAGGACAAGGAACCTCACGCAATGGCCGCGATAGTAACGCAAAACGCCTTGGTGTAAAAAAGTATGGCGGCGAATCCGTCATTTCAGGCAACATCATCATGCGTCAACGCGGTACGCGCTATCACCCGGGAGTAAATGTCGGGATGGGTCGCGATTACACATTGTTTGCCTTAAAGCCGGGTAAAGTGCAATTCGACAAGCCTCATCGCACAGTCAATGTTGTTGAGATCGAAGGTGGCAAGGTCGCAAGCGTTGCCTAATTGCCCACCGTTTATTTTTGATTCAAAACAATCCTATATCCTGGCTCTTGTTGAGAACCAGGATTTTTTATGTCTAACAAACTCGGAGAATTATATGCTCAGCGCAAGCTGATACAAAAGCATCTAAACTGGCTCGATGCTCAGATCAAAGATGCTGAAGATACGGGCAATGATTATAGTCAATCGCCCCAGGCTGAGCAAACAGATGAAAAGCCTGTTCAAATAAGCGAACATGTCTCGAACAGTACCGCTGAATTAAATAAGCTGGCTCCTGCTGAAAGCACACACGACGAAATTGAAGAACAACTCATGGAATACTCCGGCAGTTTGGACATACAACGCATTAAAGCAGGATGTCTCATCTTTTTCGCTGCGATTTCTCTCATCTTTCTGTTTCTTCTCTTTGGTTTACCCTATCTACTAGATTAACCAGGCTAAACATACCAAACGCAGGTTACAGATTACGAATATC
>JBNKZP010000114.1:0-5003 GCA_050301675.1 Puniceicoccaceae bacterium | reverse complement strand
GGTAAAGTTGCTGCAACTGGACACCTCCAGCCAACGCTTTTGACCGGCAGCAAATACTTCCAGATCATACTGTTTGGCATGCGGAAAGCCAATATCACCCGTACACATGAGCAAAACACGATACGGCAGTTCCAGCTTTTTGAGCAGTTTTTCAACATCGGCACGCAGGGACTCAAGCTCATCCATGCTGCTTTCTACATCCGTCCATTTTACCAGTTCGACCTTGTCAAATTGATGTAAGCGGTTGAGGCCACGTACATGCGCGCCCCAACTCCCGGCTTCGCGTCTGAAACAAGGCGTGTATGCGCAGCGACGGATTGGCAACTGATCAGCCTCCAGAATCTCACCGCGATAAAAATTGGTTACAGGAACCTCGGCGGTCGGTATCAGGTACAATCCTTCATTGGGATCGACATACATTTGTCCCTCTTTGTCCGGAAGCTGCCCGGTCGCAGTTGCACTTTGCTCGTTGACCAGTATTGGCGCGGTAACTTCTTCGTAACCCGATTGACACGCCTCGTCCAGAAAGAAGTTGATCAAAGCCCGCACCAGACGTGAGAGTTCTCCGACGTAAAAGGGGAAACCTGCCCCGGCAACTTTTACACCTCTGGCAAAATCAATACCAGACTCAAACCAGGGAATGTCGAAATGCGGCAATGCGTGCGGAAACTCAGCATCGGAATCTCCCCATGTAGCAACAACCACATTCGCGTCTTCATTATCCCCCACCGGCACTGACGAATCTGCCAGATTGGGAACAGAGAGCAATGCCTGTTGGAAGTTCTCGTCCGCTTCTCTGGCAGCAGCTTCCAAATCCTTTGCCTGAGCGCCAATGGCTTTCATTTCTGCAACCTTCTGGTTAAATTCCGGAGAGCCTTTGGGCAATGCAGCCATTTCTTGATTCGCCGCTTTCTGCAGAGCGCGTACTTTCTCTGCCTCTGTTATTTTCTCACGGCGAAGTTTGTCCAGCTCGAGAACGGCATCAATATCACAGACAAATTTTTTATTGGCAATCGCAGACCGAACCGTATCTGGCTGCTCGCGAAGTAGTTTTACATCGATCATGATTGTTAAAAAGGAAAAGAAGTAGAAGTATCAAACAAGTCGCTCTCGTCAAAAAGAAATTGCCTTCGGCATTTGTCAGTTATCGATGAAAAGATATATTTTTACTTATGAGTTACAAAATTGAAAATAAAGTCGCACTGGTTACCGGAGCCAATCGTGGTATTGGCAAATCCATCGTCGATTCTTTTATCGAGCACGGCGCTGCCAAAGTCTATGCTGGTGTACGTGCATTGGAGAAAGCAAATCCTCTGGTCAATGAATACGGATCGAAAATTATACCAATCCGGATCGACTATAATGATCCACAATCTTTTGCTAACGCTGCACACGAAGCAAAGGACACAGAGGTGGTTGTATCCAATGCGGGAATATTGAAGCCGACTAAGGTTCTTGATGATACTGTTATCGAAAACTTCGAAGAGGAACTCGAAGTCAATGTTTACGGGTTATTGCGCATGGCCAAAGCTTTTGCGCCAATACTGAAAGCCAATGGTGGCGGTGTATTTGTACAATTGAACTCGGTAGCTTCACTTAAAAACTTTTCAGATTTTGCTACTTATTGTGCAAGCAAAGCAGCTGCTTATTCTTTCACTCAGGCATTAAGGGATTCCCTGAAAGAACAAGGCACACATGTGTTAAGCGTTCATCCAGGCCCGATTGCAACTGACATGGCACATCAAGCAGGCATGGACGAAATGGGTGATCCGGCTTCCATTGTCAGCGATGGGATTATTGAAGCGCTTAGATCACGCGACTTCCATTTGTTTCCCGATACAATGGCCAAGCAATTTGGAGAGATCTACAAAAGCTTTGCTGAAAATATCATCGAAGCTGAGCAAGAAGAATAGGGACAACCCTACTCCGGATTTACTTCTATTAGTTCACACTCAAATATCAGTGCATCACCTGGCTTGATTGGACCACCCGGTCTTGGTGAATTTCCGTAACCTAGCTCACTTGGGATATATAGAATTATTTTGCCGCCAGCGCCAATTTTGGTAAGACCTTCGCCAAATCCGGGAACAACACCACTAAGCGGGAATTTGACAGGCTCACCACGATCATAAGAACTGTCGAACTGAGTTCCATCAATCAGGGTTCCTTTGTAATTTACCAGGACAGAGTCTTCCAAAGTTGGTTTTTCATCAGCTCCGGGCTCTAGTATTTTGTAGTACAGTCCAGATTCACTTTTTTGAACTTCAGGATCCAAGGCAAGCTCTTCAAAGAAAACTTTAGCGGCAGCAGCGCGCTCAGCAGCAACAACCTCTGCTTCCGCAGCCATTTTAGCCTGTAATGCCGTAACGCGGCCCTGTATGAATTCTTGAAAAGCGGGCAGCTTGGCTTGCATGGCGGGATCCGGCTCACCCACACGCGAACCTGCTATAAAACCTTTGATGATCGAATCCGCATCTTCTGCACCGAACCCCAATTGAGATAATCCGGACTGTCTCAGCATGACAAGACCGATTGCCTGCAAGGAATCATCGCTGATTTCAGGAACTTCTTCGGCTCCAGATTCTAGTGCTTCTGCTCGTTTTTGTGCCTGAGTGAACGCTTCCTGAATGGATTCCTGTGCAATGTCCTCAAGTTTTTTTTCACCTTTGAGTCCTTCTAAGAGAACTGTTGCAAGTGTAGTGATTTGCGAATCATCCAGCCCAAGTTCCGGAATGCGACCGCCCTGGGCAGTCAAATAACCGACCATTTCAATAAGCTCTGACTCAGGAACCTCAGGAACTGCCTCTGATGGAGAAGACACATCTTCAGATTTTGCTGCAATTTCTTCAGCAGACGCTTGCGTTTCGTTTTCTGTCTTTGGTGCTTCATCAGCTTTTAATACAACGCCAAAGGCCAACACGGATATTAACATCAAATAAAATTGTTTAAACATATAAAAGCAACGTTCGGAGAACTACGAACCTTAATCAAGCAATTTATTTGGATTAATCAGACTGCTATCGACTCAGCATATTGGTAATGCGTCTCAAGAGACCGCCTGACTTTGGTTTATCAGGAGCCGTGTCCTGTCCATTCAAGGCGTAGTGCAAGAGACCGAGCACTGTGCTATATTCAGGCATTCTTAATTCTTTGGCTACACCTTGGGGCCCCACTGACGAGAGCGCTTCCAGACCAAAGACACTGCTTGCAGTCGCAGCAATTCCTTCAAGGCGCGATGTTCCGCCGGTGAGGACCACCCCGGAGGCAATATTACTTGGCTCCAGGAGGTTTTTCTCTTCAAGAGTATTCCTGATGATTTCAAAAATCTCTGAGACGCGAGCTTCAATGATTTTCGTAATTGCCGCCAATGGATACTTTCGGTCACCGATGCTCATATCTCCGTAGAGCCAGAAATCTTTGTCCCGATCATCGCTTTCAAAATATGCCCGCCCACTTTTTAACTTGATCTCCTCGGCACTTGTGCGCCCGATCCGCAGACCAATGCTCAAATCGTTGGTTATGTGGTCGCCACCAACAGGCACGACACCTGTCAGGACAATATATCCCTTCCGATAGAGCACAAAATCTGTCGTACCACCACCGATGTCGATAACAAGAGCGCCATTTTCTTTTTCTGACTCTTCAAGGAGGACTGCACCGGAAGCAATACTGGAAATAATAATATCGCTGACATCCAGATCGATCCCCCGTATCACCCGCAAATTATCGCTTACCGCCTGACTACTGCCATGTACGGACCAATAACCGACCTCTAATCGCTTACCTTGTTTTGAAAGCGGATTTTCGACCACCTGACCGTCAACCCGAAAAGGGTTCTGAATATGGTGAATGTAAGTCCTGCTGTCTTCGAGCCGGCGCCGCTTGGCGTCTTTTTTAGCTTCTTCAATATCAGCCTCATGAATGACCGAGTCCGAAGAACTCACAGTAGTTGTGCCTATGTTGAAATCACCCTGAAGATGACTACCGGTCTGCGCGAGATAAACCTCGTCAATGCGTGTTCCGGTATTTTCCTCAGCGGCCATAATTGCAGCGTGAACGCAATCACTGGCTGCTTTTAAGTCCGTGACCACACCTTTTTTTACCCCTTTGGAAGCCCTGGAATTGTATCCGATGATATTCAGTTCCGAGTTGCCCACAATCTCGCCCAGAAGGATGGATACCTTGGACGTCCCGATTTCGACTGCACCGACTACTTTGGATTGACTCATGTAAAAGAAAAACTGTAAAAATTTAAACAGTGAGCAACCCGGCTGAGTCAATATACAAGATCAAAACGTTTTGATTTAATCTCTAATAGCGTGTCGCTTTAGACTGATCAATCAACTCTGGAATTAACGATGATTCTGGCAGATTCTTCCAATACTTTTTGGGCATCTCGGAAAGCATGGCTTTTTCTTTAAGGCGGGCAGGATTGAAAATGTTTTTATAATAGGTGAGCCACAGGTGCTCAAAGTCATCTTTTTGGGGAGCCATGGTTTTATCGACTCCATCGGTAAAAAGCAGTTTTTCCTGATTCCAATGAACGCATTTATCCGGCGTCAAAATGGACCAATGATTGTTCGCAAAACGTTTTTTGAAAAAAGGAGCCATTCGCGATACAATAAAATGTTCCGGCTCAAACCAGGCGATAAAACACGTTTTTGAGCTTCCTGGAGTTTGAACTTCTCTAAACCGAACAAAGGCTTTCATCTTGTGGCAGTCGCGCCGTATTGAACGAACCATCCGATGACACTGGAGGAGATCGGGATCCAAACCAATGTTTAGCAAATACGGTTCTCCGTGTGTCAATTTCCACAATAAGCGATACAGCAGTTCCCATTTTGCCGGATCACGGTGACAAGACACACTCTCTGCCAGTTCCAGGAATTGCCTGGATACCCGACAGTTGGAATTTTCTTTGATGAGAGGTATCTGCACATCTTCGGCATCTTTGAAGTCAAAGCTTAATTCAGAGCGAGAAGACCATAAAACTTGTGAAGGAT
>JBNKZP010000113.1:0-5046 GCA_050301675.1 Puniceicoccaceae bacterium | reverse complement strand
AAGCCCGTCAGTTGTTATTGATCTGACGGGCTTTTTGCATTCAACAACTGTATGCCACGGTTTGAGTTCATTAAAGTCACCAAAAACCTAAAAAAATCCATGAGCTTGGATTGACTCACTATCGCGAGTCACAGGCTTTGCATTTCCCATAAAAAAATTCGAGAAAGCCGCTTTGGGCGGGTCTTTAGGCAAAAAGCCAAAAACTTGACTTTATGGCAAAAATGGCAACTATTGACGATATGCCAATAACCTATGACATCCACGCGCTTCATCCATCTCAGGAGCTGCCGTCCTCGCCCGCTTCAAAGCTCAAGAATGCTTTCAAGCCTGTCTTTCAGCAGGTGTTGAAGGAGGGAGCCGTCAGCATTACGCGGAACCGCAAGCGCGAGGCGGTAGTTTTATCCGCAGAGCTTTACGATCAGATCATTGCCGAACTGGCGGCCCGTGACCCGCTGGAAGTCCTTCGCAAGGACTACGAATCCCGATTTGCTGCGATGCAGACCGACGAAGCGCGGGCGGCCTTCCAAGATGCCTTTGATGCCTCGTCCGAGGAACTCGGAAAGGCCGCAGTCACTCAGGCGGGTGAATAATGTCTGAGCCGATCATATACGTTCTCGCCGGGGTCAATGGCTCGGGCAAGAGCAGCATTGGCGGTGCGGCCATTCGGCAGCGAGGTTTAGAATACTACAACCCCGATACGGCTGCCCGACAATTACGCGACCTGCACCCGGATATGACGCCAGCTATTGTCAATGGTCACGCCTGGACTCTGGGGAAAGAAATGCTGGAGAAGGCGATCGTCCAAAGCCAGACCTACGCGTTTGAGACGACCCTCGGTGGCAATACGATCACCCGACTGCTCATTGAGGCAGCCCACGCTGGTATGAAGGTGAGAATCTGGTATGTCGGACTCGAATCGGTTGAGTTGAATCTAGCCCGAGTGAAAGCCCGCGTCGAACAAGGCGGCCACGACATTCCTGAAGCGGATGTCCGCAAGCGGTGGGATAGCAGCCGACGGAATCTGCTCAAGCTCCTACCATACTTGAACAGCTTGCGCCTTTACGACAATTCCACCGAATCCGACCCAAAGAAAGGCGTACCTCCCATGCCTGAACTGCTCCTCCATGTGGAGGGCAGAAGAATTGTTGGGATTACTCGAAAAGAGGCTCCTGAGTGGGCCAAACCGATTATCTCGGGAGCGCTGAACATCTATGAACCAGCATGAACAGCGACGGACAAATCCCCCCAATTCATCTTCAGCGTTCGACCTTCGATGCTTCCCTTTTTACCGCCGTTCGATAGGTGCGTTGCAAATGACGGACAACTTCGGATATTGTGCGGCCTTCGGTCGAGATGCAAACGCCTGCATTCATGTAAATCGGCTCGCGCGCAGCCAACAACTCCCGAACGCGCGCTTCAGGATCGTCTAAGTTGTTTAAAAGTGGTCGATTCTTACTTCGTTGCGTGCGCTCGAGAATACTCTCTAAAGACGCAAATAAGCAGATCACGATACCTTTTGATTTGAGCCGTTCTGTCATGCCCTCCTGTATGACAAGTCCACCGCCACAAGAAATGACACAGCCTTCTGCCGGATGACCAGAGTCAATGAACTCACGCTCATATTGGCGAAAGGCAGCTTCACCCTCGTCTGCAAATATTTCAGAGACAGTCTTGCCGACACGTTTTTCAATGGCCTCGTCTGAGTCAAAGAAAGAATAGTTCAACTCTCTTGCCAGTCGGTTACCAACGGTCGATTTCCCAACACCCATAAAGCCAATCAAGTAAATATTGGGTCTAGATTTTTGTTTTTTCTGGATCACAAAAAACAAATTTGAACATCTAAGTATCCTTCGCGATATTAATTTTCCTATCAGAAGCGATTTCAATTCATCTATACGCTTGAAGCCATTTCACAAAGCAGCAAATATAAGTGTTTATGGATAATAGCGTTGTTGCAGTGACAGTAAAAGGAGTCATGCCCACATCAAGTGGCTGCGCTGTCTTTTTGGGGACAGATGAAAAGGTCTTTGTTATTTACATGGATCGATCCATCGGCAGCGCCATACAGCGCGCAGTTAACAATGAATCAGCGCAACGTCCGATGACACACGATCTGATGATCGCCCTGCTGGATGGACTCGGTGCAACTGTCAAGCGGGTCATTATCAATAACGTTCGTGACGGCACTTTTTTTGCCAGGTTGATTGTTTCGATGGAAAATGAACTGGGCAAGAAAATCGTCGAAATAGATGCGCGTCCCAGTGATTCGATTATTTTGGCGCTCAATAGCAAAAAGCCTTTGTTTGTTGCAGAAAACGTACTGAATGAGGTTGAGGATATGACGGAAATTCTCGAAAAAATCCTCAGAGAAAATGATTAGTGAGTGCACATCTTAAATGCCGATTTGTGAGTAACTCAATCGATAACACTTCACTGCACCCGCTTCCGGATACACTCATACCCGGCCAACCTTGGACTGCTCTGGCACCCATGCAGGATGTTACAATCCTGCCCTTTATGCAATTGCTGGGTAAATATGGTCCGCCGGACCTACTCTTTACCGAATTTTTCCGTGTTCACGGTCACTCAGCTCTCGACCAGCCAATGATTGATTCGATTTGTAGGCACAACACCGGACGTCCTGTTTTTATCCAGTTAATCGGGGAGAATCCACCTGATCTGGAGCGAACAATACAAGAAATTGAAGAAAAAAAGCTACCCGTAGCCGGTATAGATCTGAATATGGGATGTCCTGCGCCTAAAGTTTATAAAAAAAACGTCGGTGGAGGGCTACTGCGTGAACCTGCAAAAGTCGATGTAGTCCTTGCTTGTCTACGTGCTGCTATCAAAGGCAGATTTACCGTAAAAATGCGTATTGGCTTCGACAATGATGAACATTTTGATGCGCTTCTTGATCTGATGGAAAAACATCGGGTCGATTTGCTCAGTCTCCATGCTCGCACAGTAAAAGAAGCCTACCGCAGCGAAGTACACTACGAATATATCGAACGTGCCGTGCAACGCCTCTCCTGTCCGGTTCTGGCAAACGGTAATATAACATCTGTTGCCAAAGGACAATGGGTGCTCGATAAAACAAATAGCGCCGGCCTGATGATTGGCCGTTCCTGCATCCGTAATCCCTGGATTTTCCGGCAATTACGTGAACACTTTGCTGGTGAAAAAATATTTCGACCGACGCTTGGCGATGTGCGCATCTACATTGAAGAACTTTTTCAGGCAACCAGACAAGAGGGACGCAGTGAGTCAGGCCATGTAAACCAAATGAAAAAATTTCTCAATTTTGTAGGACTTGGAGTTGATACTGACGGACAATTTCTTCACGAAATGCGTCGTACGCGAACCAAGAAAGATCTCGATGATGTCTGCGACCGACATCTAATCAATGAGGGACGTTCGATAGAATATTTTCCTGATGAACCAATCAAAGGACTTGTCGCCCGACCAAACTGTGAAGCACTACAAACCTGTTCACTCTAACCCCGAAACAAATCTTTGATTAAACAAAATTGTTTAAAATAGATTGCACACGACCTTTAGTCCTGACACAAACGAAGCAGTTTCTAATTAAAAACCGACATATAACCGATGAATATTCACGAATATCAGGCAAAACGTCTCCTTAAAGAATACGGCGTTCCCATACCACGCGGATATGCTGCTCAGACAACCCATGAAGTCGAAACTGCACTTTCACACCTTAGCGATGAGCAAATAATTGTTGTCAAAGCGCAAATTCACGCAGGTGGTCGAGGCAAAGGAACTTTTGTTGATGGCTATAAAGGTGGCGTTAAAGTGGTAGAAGGCAGGGCCGCTGCACTGGAAGCAGCCAATCATATGTTGGACAACACACTTGTCACGGCACAGACAGGCCCGGAAGGACGTAAAGTGCAAACACTTTATCTTACCGAAGGCTGCGACATTGAACACGAATATTATCTGGCAATTATTCTTGATCGTGAAACGGCTCAGTCCGTCATTATCGCCTCGACTGAAGGTGGAATGGATATCGAAGCCGTTGCAGAAAAAACACCTGAAAAAATTATTCGAGTGCCAGTTTCTCCAACCATGGGGCTAAGGCATTTTCAGTGCCGTCAGGTAGCATTTGCTCTTGGCTTCAAAGGTGAACAGGTCAAACAATTTGCGCGTATTCTGACAGGACTGTATAAACTCTTCTGGGAAAAAAATGCGATGCTTGTCGAGATCAACCCACTGATTACCGACAAATCCGGTAACATTATTGCACTGGATTCAAAAATATCCTTTGACGGCAACGCCATATTCCAACACCCGGATATTCAGCAACTCCGTGATCTCAACGAAGAAGACCCCAAAGAAGTCGAAGCTTCCAAGCATAATCTTGCCTATATTGCACTTGATGGAAACATTGCCTGCATGGTAAATGGAGCTGGGTTAGCTATGGCAACCATGGATATTATCCAAAGCTACGGTGGCTCACCGGCAAATTTTCTCGATGTTGGCGGTGGTGCAAATGAGGATCAAGTCACTGCTGCATTTAAAATCATCCTGTCCGATCCAAATGTGAAGGGTATCTTAGTGAACATCTTTGGTGGCATCATGAAATGCGATGTGATTGCTCGCGGAATTGTTGCAGCTGCGAAAAATGTTGAGATCAAGGTACCACTCGTCGTCCGTCTTGAAGGTACCAATGTCGAAGCTGGCAAAAAAATCCTACGTGAGAGTGGGGTAGCGCTCACTCCAGCAGATAGCCTTGCGGATGCTGCCAGACTTATCGTCGAGCAGGTTGGAGTGAAAAAGTAAGCTAATACTCCTTGGTTTGGTATTAGCTCACCAATTGTCGGATCATTTGTTGGGCTGAATTTGCATAACCACCGCCAAAGAGGTTTGTATGGTTGAGAACGTGGTAAAGGTTGTAGAGAATTTTGCGCCGTTCATAACCTTCGGCAATTGGATTTTCACCACCACCGGCCTCGT
Source organism: Puniceicoccaceae bacterium (assembly GCA_050301675.1). GTDB lineage: Bacteria > Verrucomicrobiota > Verrucomicrobiia > Opitutales > Coraliomargaritaceae > Lentimonas. The sequence goes on along the minus strand of JBNKZP010000113.1, from coordinate 72 downwards.
CAACACTGCTGTCTTCGGTCGCAGTGTCTTGCCTGTCTTCGAGCTCCTGTTCCGGCTCTGCAGTTTCCTCAG
>JBNKZP010000112.1:0-5081 GCA_050301675.1 Puniceicoccaceae bacterium | reverse complement strand
AATCGAGTACGACGGTTTTTTTGCGGGAATTGTAGCGTTATTGCGGTTCCTCTTCCTTTCAGGGACTCAATGCCCAGCTGGCCACCATGACTGCGCATAATGCGTTGCACAATTATCATTCCGAGCCCATGCCCACCCTTTTTTGTTGTATGATAGGGTTGTAACACCCTGGACAATTCCTCTTCCGAGATACCTGAACCGGTATCGATAAATTTGATATAAACAGAATCGTCATCACTTTTTGCTATGATTCTGAGATGTCCGTGAGGCTCCATTGCCTCCATCGCGTTTTTGATCAAATTAAAAAAGGCCTGTTTGATCTGTTCGCGGTCACCTAGAATAGTGGGCACCGTATCAACGACCTCAACATTTACATCAAGGCGCCGATTTCGCAACTCTACTTCCTGTACTCTTAGGACTTCCCCAACAATATCGATCAAATCAAGTTCGTTCAAATCTGGCTTCTGGGGACGCACCGCCTGTAGAAAGTGAGTTATGATTCCGTCGAGCCGTTTTACTTCGTCCTGACAAATGTTAAGCGACTGAGCGATCCCGGTTATATCCGTTTCTGTTTTTAACTTTGCCAGTTTTCGCTCGATAAGTTGCAGGTGAATCGTCAGCGAATTCAAAGGGTTTCCCAATTCGTGCGCTACGCCTGCAGAAAGACGCATAATCGAATCGATACGTTCACTTTCGATACGCGCTTCGAGCGAAACTTTTTCATCCGTAACGTCCGAGAGTACTACCATGGCGCCACTCTCATGTTGTCCCACTTGTGCATCGATTGGCACCATATAGAGGCGCACATAGCGATGCTCCGGATAAGAAAGTTCAATCTCGCGCGAAACTACCGGAGAATTCTGTACCTCGCTGTCTAGCTTTTCCAGATCGATCGATCGTGTAAGATCAGGCACCATTCTCCAAAGGCGTGTGTTGCCAACCGCGTCTTTTTTAAGGCCGATTAAATCAAACGCAGCCTGATTCGCGTATTGTACGATCCCATCCGAATCAATCACGATTATGCCATCCTTAATCGTGTTAAAAACGGTTTCCTGCAACTTGCGTTCACGCGCAAGACGTTGCACCAGGATACTGAGATTGACCGAATCCAGATCGTCAATCCTTCCAAGAATCTTATCGAGCCCTGTTGTTTTCATATACTACCCTACTCTTAAATTATTTTTTGAATCAGTTCTCTGGCAATTTCTGCTTTTGAAGCCGGGCCTAAATGGATCGATTCGCCTTCGGTTCCGATTAACAAAACACTGTTGGTATCGGCCGCAAATCCTGTACCAGCTTCACCGACTTTGTTGGCAACGATCCAGTCACAACGTTTTTCGAAGAGTTTTCTGCGGGCGTATGCCTCAACGTCATTTGTCTCGGCGGCAAATCCGACGACAATCTGGTGCTGCTTGCGTTCAGTTATTGTTTTTAAAATATCAACCGTGCGCTCCAGTTCGATCGTTAACGATGCCTGATCTTTTTTCTCTTTCTGAGCATACTGCTTTACCGGGCGAAAGTCGCTAACGGCCGCAGTCATAATTAAAACATCGCAGACATCGAACAAGGCATCAACTTGGTGAAACATTTCATCTGCACTGGTTACAGGATAAAAAATCACACCTTCCGGTTCTTCCAACGCTACCGGTCCTGCTACCAGATCAACTGTCCAGCCTTTAGCGACCGCTGCATTGGCAAGCGCATACCCCATTTTGCCGGTAGATGGATTGCTTAAAAACCGCACGGGGTCAATGTGCTCGCGAGTTGGCCCTGCTGTAATCAAACAGCGAATAGAATTTGCATTTGACATAACTGGCGAGAATCTAAGCAAATCAATGAACAAATATCAATCCGGCACCTTAGTATACATGCAAAATTTAAAACAGACTAATTCATCGGCAGCTCCCAAGGAAAACGTTTTTCTGAATCTTGGTTTTAATCTGTTGATTCCTATCTTTGTTTTAAACAAGGGAAAGAAGCTTTTAGGTAAGTATCTGGAGCCCTACTTTGACAATGTCGCTGTGGCCATTCTGATCATCGCCCTGCTCTTCCCAATTATATACTTTGTGTATGATTATTTTAAACGCTCAAAGTATAATCTGTTGTCCATCATTGGTCTGATAAGTGTCCTACTGACCGGCGGAATCGGCATCATGGAAATTTCGACCCGATGGTTTGCAGTCAAAGAAGCCGCCATCCCGTCTTTGCTGGGAATTGCCGTGATCATCTCACTGAAAACACCCTGGCCATTGATCCGCACATTGCTCTACAACCCCGAAGTTATCCATGTCGATAAAGTTCATCAAGCCCTTCAGGAGCACAGCAAAGAATCTGCATTTGAAAAGCTATTGAAAAAATGCACCTGGTTGCTCGCTTTTTCCTTTCTGTTGAGCGGCTTTCTCAATTACGTGCTTGCCCGCCGGATGGTTGTCAGCCCAAGTGGTACAGATGCGTTTAATAACGAAGTCAGCAAAATGATGTTTTGGAGTTGGCCGATAATCGTTGTCCCCAGCCTTATAATTACACTTATCATTTTGTGGTTGCTACTTTCAGGAATTCAAAAAATGACCGGACTAAATTTCGAATCGATCCTGGCAATCGAAGACCATCCGAAGAAAGAAAATACATAAGACTAAATTTAACCTAATAGGTCTGAGGAAAATGGGTTCAAAACAGTAATGCCATCGTAAATCTGTTCATGTTGTAAATCTTCGGAATAGAGAATTTTACAATCGGCTTCTTGGGCCGCAGCCAAAATAAGCCCATCCCAGTGATTTAACTGATAACGTTCATGAAAGTATCGTGCATTCAAATAGCAAGTTATCGTCATTTCTTTTATCGAGAAAAGCAACAACCGCTGCACCCATTCATATTCTTCCTTCGCAGAAAGATTGAGTTTCTGACTATGGCGTGCGTTGACTGTAAACTCGCTAAGCACTTGGACAGAAAGCCAGAGGTCTTTCTGCAGTAAGAGTTCTCTGGAAATACGTGTTTTGCGACTGATACGTTTGGATCTATCAGCTGCGTAGACAATTATATTTGTGTCAATGAAGGCGCGCTGAGTAAATTTCTTCACGGGTCAAAGGTTTAACGGGTTCGGATTCATTTTGAGCATATTTATCAAAAATAGCATACCAAGACTCTAGAGCTTCAATACGTTTTGCTTCACGTATTCTCTGTTCGTCCTCATCCCGATTTAGAAACTCTCTGACCATTGCACTCACTGAAGTGCCTGCCTTGGCAGCTCTTATCCGTGCTTTACGATAGGTTTCATCGTCCACTTTTAGTGTAATATTTTTCATGGTAAAAGCACAGTAACTGTGCAACTATACGAGGTCAAGACAAGTGTTTTAAACCTAAGTATTTAAATCTGCGATCAGATGCGGCGAATAAGGGTGATACCATTGTTTCACGGCTTTTGCACAACCCAGAAACGACAATCATCCGCAAAGTCATTTACTTCCTTAGCTTCGACAGAAATTTCCGAAAGCATTACAGTAGCCTCAATCCGAAAACCAACGCAATTTAAGACGGCTTCCATCTCTTGCGCTGTTGGTACATGGATAAAATGTGCACCGGATTGGGTAATTTGGAAACGATCACCAAAGTCATCCATCTCCTCAGACTGTTGATTTAATCTCCAGCGTTCTTCTTCTTTCAACCAAAAATCCTGATGCCTGGAACGCTCGCGGTCGTGCGTCGTAAAAACAAACCAAGCCCCAGGACGAATCACACGCATAATCTCTTTAAGCGCCTGCGCACGGCGTTCTTTTTTGGGTATCTGCATCAGTCCATTGAAGCCAAAAATCGCGCCATCGAATACACTGTCCTCAAACTCCAGAGCCGTTGCATCCGCTACTCGAAACGGTATAGAATATTCCAAAAGCTTAGCCAAATGACGAGCACGTTGGATCATTCCGCTGGAATAATCGGTTGCCAGAATATTTTTATAACCAAGTTCATGCAGTCCGAATGCAATCCGCCCTGCCCCGCAACCTAGTTCCAGTATTGAGTCTTCATGCCCGAATATACGTGTAAAAATTTTCTCTTCAGATTGCCAAAGTCCTAAGTTTTTCGCAGCTTCAGTATACTGATCTAACACAGGGACCGACTCGAAATAGTTCTTTACTGCTTCGCTATCCATAAAAGGAAAAATACATAGCACTGTTAGTTTTTTGTACCGACTGCAAGTACAGTCTGGAAATGAGGCTTCTCTACCTCTGTAGCAACAACGTTTACTTCAATTTTACAAAAACCGGCAGTCTTGAGAATCTGATACAGCTTATTTTCTGAAAATCCTAACCAGACATCGGCGTAAAGATCGCGGGCCTTTTCAAACTGATGTTCTAAAAGATCAATGATGATCAGCTGCCCGCCCGGCTTTAGAATCCGAAAGGCTTCTTCGACTGCTGTTTGCGGGTGCTGTGCATGATGTAGCGCCTGGCTAAGTAAAGCGCAATCAAACGCGTTGTCATTCAGTGGTACCGATTCGATGTCCCCGAGCTTATAGCTTAAATTGGTAAAGCCGTTCTTTTTTGCCAGTTCACTGCCAAACTCCACCATCTTAGGTGAATTATCAATGCAGACAACTTCTTCCGCGCGTCGTGCAAGCAATTGAGAAATAAGCCCTTCACCTGCTCCCAGGTCAACGATCTTTATTTTTGGAGTGAGATACAGAAGGAAGTGTCCAATCGCTTCCCAACTACGCCCCGGACAATAATTTTTCCCCAAACGACCCGCAACCGAATTAAAATATTCTTCCGCTTTCTGTTTACGTTTTTCAAGGATTCGCTTCAGGTTTGTATTGTCCTCTCGAACTTCCGATGTGTTCTCTACTGCTGAATACGTTGCCCGGATCAAAGTAAGGCTCTCTTTTTCAAAGTCCCGGTTTACCATGTAAAATGTTTTCTTACCTTCACGTCGGTCCTGAACAAGTTCACCCTGTCGCAAAAGACCCAGATGAGATGAGATACGCGATTGCCCCATGCTCAAAATCTCTTGAAGTTCGGCAACCGACAACTCTTCCTTCGCAAGCAAAGAGAGGATACGAACGCGCGTCGGATCTGCCAGAAGTTTTAGAA
>JBNKZP010000111.1:0-5152 GCA_050301675.1 Puniceicoccaceae bacterium | reverse complement strand
CCGACATTTTCACTAAACCCCTTGATTCTTCTCGATTTGCTGATTTGCGGGGGGGAATTGGTGTTTGCCATCCATATGGCTTGGTTTGAGGGGGAGTTAGTGCTTTTGTCTTGCATTTTGTGTATTTTACTTCTCTTTTGCATTTTTACCCCTCTGCGAGTACCTCTCTCTGCGTCCTCTGCGCACTCTGCGTTTATTTTGCCTTGCAGAATACATAAAAGGGACGGAGTTAAGTGTGTCTCATGATCAGCTCCTGTGGGAGAAGGCTTGCAGTGAGGCCACTCGAACTGGGCTGGGTGGTCACTGAGCTTGTCGAATGTGGGATGAGGTTCACCTGCGAAGCGAAAAAATAAAAACATCGCGATCCCTCCTTTCCGGCGACACCAAATGCTCCTGGGTGCGGGTATGAAAAAGCTTTTAGCTATTTGCCATTGGCTGTTGGCAAAAAATACTCATTTATAGCCAATAGCTAAAAGCTAATTGCCAATAGCCTCTAAAAGCCCCACCAAATCGCCTCGCGGCGTCCATATGAAAAAGACAAAGAATCCGTTCTGAAGTTCGAGAACTTAAAAGAAAAGCTGGTACTGAAGAAGAGTAAACCCATGGACAAATGGTGTATTATCTCCAGGTAACGATCTCTTTTTTCCATTCTGATTCATTCCTGATGATAAATCAACTAATTAACGCAATAAACTCACCTTCTCGAAAAATAAAAAATCGTTCATCGATGCAGCCTGATTCCTGTTGTGTCGAGCAACCGGTACATTCTGATTTTCAAAAAATCAACCAGTAAAAACACCAGCAGTGCTTCACCCCATACAATGAGCGCGGGAGTCCACCCCATGGCGGGGAGCACTATACCATAGACCGTCATGACCGTAGCGAGTATCTGGGTGCCCATAAGCGAGAGTAACAGGACTGGTGCCGGTTTGACAGACCAGAAGGGGCCCCGTGTCCGGACATTCAGCAGCATGAGATGGCCTGCCACCGAAAGTTTGAGATAGATGAACGATTGAAGCATATCAAGGCTGAGATGCAGAATCTCTTTCCCCAGGTACAGCATGAAGAATGACTCGAATACCCCGACCAGTCCCAGCATGGAAGCCAGGGCAATAAGCTTCTGCATATTCCATTTTTCGGGAAACGGAGAATACAGCACATTATCGTAAGCAATAGTCATGATCGGAGCATCATTGAGCAGTGCAAGCAGCACTACCATCAATGCGGTGATCGGATAGAATTTGAACACGATAATGGAAAATGTAATGAACAACAGCACTCTGATCGTCTCGGCAATGCGGTAAATCGTGTAGCTTGTCATTCGCTGAAAGATTCTCCGGCTTTGCTTGATTGCATCGATGATAACCGATAACCCTTTATCCGTGAGAACAATCGCTGCAGCCGCCTTAGCTGCATCGGTAGCCCCTGCCACAGCAAAGCCAACATCCGCTTTCTTCAGAGCAGGAGCGTCATTGACACCGTCACCGGTCATGGCAACAATGTGGCCGTTTTGTTGAAGCAGCTCTACTATATGATACTTGTGTTCGGGATAAACCTGTGCAAATATATCCGTCATTTCGACCAGTCGGTGTGCATTCCAGTCATTCATCTTCTCAAAAGATGATGCATTGTAAACATCACCATGCATCCCCACTTCTGATGCAATTTCCCCTGCAATCGCAGCATGATCACCGGTGACCATCTTGACATGTATACCCATCTTATCAGCCGTTTTCAGGGTTGCAGCCGAGTCATCCTGTGGCGGATCGAGCATGCCCAGCACACCCGCCATCTCCCAGGCTCCATCCTTGCCGGTTTTAGCCACACCAAGCGAACGGTATCCGTGGAATGCCATTCTGTCTACTATTGCGGTAACACTCTCACGCACGAGATTCTTTCGTGATGAATCGAGGAGGTCAACGATAACCTGTGGTGCGCCTTTGGCAACCCGAAAAGTGTCGCCCAAACGGGATTGTACGACAGATTCGGCGCGTTTACGCACGGGATCAAAAGGGGAGAACTCTTTAACGGAGAAATCATCCAATGTCAAATTTCGATCAGTAAGCCTTGTCATGACTGCCTCATCGATAGCGTCGCCCGTATCTTTATGAGAACACAATGCAGCATACAACAGAATCTCTTCTTCATTTGTACCTGACACCGGAGCGATCTCTGCAATTGAGATCTCGTTTTTTGTTATCGTTCCCGTCTTGTCTGAACAGAGGACATCGACACCTGCCATCTCCTCGATGGCAACAAGCCTGGATACAATCGCACCCTTTTGCGCCAGAGCCATCGCTCCTACAGCCATAGTGACAGACAGCACGGCAGGCAGCGCCACCGGCACCGCTGCGACAACAAGCACCAGAGAGAACTGCAGCGTCTGAAGAAGACTTTCATGACGAAACAGTGCAACCAGGATAACCCCCAAAACAAGGGCCATCGCAAGTACAATCAGATAGTGGCCGACTTTCAGGACAGCTTTTTGAAAATGACTGACTGTCGAAACACTTGAAACAAGGCCTGCAGTCTTTCCAATGAGCGTGTCCATGCCGGTGGCGACAACAATACCGGTCATTTCTCCCTGTCTTACCAGTGAACTGCTGAAGGCACCATCGCCGTTGTGTTTTTCCACCGGAAGAGATTCTCCTGTGAGGGCGGATTCATCGATCTGCAGATAACCTCCCGCAACAAGCTTAATATCAGCCGGCACGGTATCGCCGCCACGAAATCTCACAATGTCGCCCAGAACAAGTCCACTTGCCTCAATCTGTTCCCATTTACCCTCTCGCTGCACACGTGTTTTTAACGCAAGCTTTTTCCTGAGCGCCTCAATAGCGGAATCTGCCTTGTGCTCCTGCCAGAAACCGACTCCTCCATTGAGCAGCAGCAGCGCGAAGATCACCCCAAAATCATCCCATCGTCCCAGAATGGCTGAAAGGATTGCGGCGGTTTCGATCATCCAGGATATGGGCCCCCAGAAATAGCTCAGGAATTTGATCAGAATGTTAACGTTCTTCTCTGCAATCTCATTTGGCCCATCACGTTCCAGCCTCCTTCGGGCATCTTCACTGCTTAACCCCTTTGGACCGGATTGCGTCTTCTCGAAAGCTTGCGCAGTAGTCATTGACTCAAGCTCTGAGCGATCGGAAAGCACCGTTGCCATTGTGTTCCCTTTCAGTAAGGATAAACGGTGAGTTCTGTTATGGGCTTGTTGTTTTGAGCAATATCAGTACCATTGTATTGCTCATAATATTGAAGTGACGGGGAATGTATATTTTCATCATTGAAAGACATTAAGAATTTCCTTATACAACCAAAACATTATATAGCTGGAGATGCACTTGAATTCAAAAGTTTATTTCACCCCGGTAAAAGAAACCGATTCAGTTGAAGTTATAAAAGAAAAACTTTCTGTTCTTATCGATAAAAGTACTGTACCTGGTTCCGGGACTGGCGATCTTAAAAAAGCTGTGATTAAAATCCATTTCGGTGAAGAGGGTAATACGGGGTATTTGCGGCCGGAGATTGTAGCCGTAGTTTGCGGTAAAATTACCGGTCAGGGTGGGGAAGTGATCATATCAGATTCAAATACACTGTACCGGGGCAGACGGATGAACAGTAAAGATCATCTTGCATTGGCACATGAACATGGGTTTATAAAAGAAGTTACCGGGGGAACACCGCTCATTGCAGATGAAACTCCCGGCCATGTTGCAACGATCCCGGTGAATCAGCAATTTATTAAAGAAGCAAAGATTCCTAAAGTATACCTCGAAGCAGATCTTTTAATCAGCATGGCCCACTTTAAAGGGCATCTTGCGGCAGAATTCGGTGGTACCCTGAAAAATATCGGCATGGGGTGTGCAACCCGTGAAGGGAAAATGGCGCAGCACAGCGATCTTGAACCAAAGATAAATGCATCCCGTTGCACCGGTTGTGGAACCTGTGTTGATAATTGTCAGGTTGACGCGATCTCGCTTGTTCAGGGAAAAGCAAAAATAAATGGCGCAAAATGTACCGGATGCGCCGGCTGTATTGCGGTCTGTCCGGTTGCTGCCATCGATGTAAACTGGGGGAGTGGTGCTGCCCGGATGCAGGAAAAGATGGTTGAATACGCATCAGCAGTACTTCAAAATGTCCCGCGGTCACTGCATATCAATTTTGCAACAAAGATTACCGCAGAGTGTGATTGTATAGCGAAAGATGATCCCCGCATTACCGATGATATCGGCATTTTTATCTCAGAAGATCCGGTGGCACTGGATCAGGCCTGTTTCGATGCAGTTGTTAAACAGGCGGGAAAAGACCTGTTCAAGGAGTACCACCCCCACTGTGATGGAAACCGTCAATTGATGTACGCGGAGCGGTTGGGGTTGGGATCGAGGAAGTATGATGTGGTTGTGGTTTGATTGATTGCAGACCCAAATTGTGGCAATTACTTTTTATCTTTTTCTATTTTGTGTCTTTTTATTGCAGTTATTATCATATCAGGCCAACCAAGTGGACTGATGTAAATACTTTTCTTCTGTTTTCTCTTTGCATTGCATGTATTTTCCATTATCAGAGTATCTCCTTCAACTCTGATAGATGAATAAAAAGTATCTTTTTCTGTAATAATTCGAAGTGGAATTTCACAGTCTCTTTCAGCAATGAAGTGCAAGTTTTTTGATCCCCATGAATAATCACCATAATCAATAGTTGGAAAATGAACCGGGAGATCACTTTTTAAAATGTCAATTCTATTTATTTGGCCCCATCCTGAACCATTCATCCAAGATAATGGAGTTATTGCATTCTCCTTTTCAAAAATACGTCGTTCTTTTGGGTGGAGTAAGTAATAAGCAGTTGGAATGGTATCCCGTGAAGCAAATTTTGTTTGCCAACGATCGATATCTACAGTTAATTTAACAGTATGACAATTGGAACTTGTGTCTTTAAATTCATTTTCCTTGTCCATCGAAAATTGCCACTCTAAAAAACCCTGGGGTCTTAACTTTCAGAACTCACTAAAAAGTCCCAAATAGCTGCAAATTCATCGCAAGTTTGAATCCCTCGATAATTGTTTTCAGGAAAATGATATTTTTCAAAAATAGGCAGGACTTTGTTGTCTGTTGCTTTATTACTGCATCACAATTTTTCTGGGGAGGCT
>JBNKZP010000110.1:0-5182 GCA_050301675.1 Puniceicoccaceae bacterium | reverse complement strand
AATGTTATTGTCGTAGCGATCCTGTAGTTCCGGTTGAATTTCCATTTGCACAACCTAACACAGGCAAATTGATAGAACAGATTTTTATCGCTTTTCGGTTCCGGCTACGCTGGGTTAGGATAAATATTCCAAACTCGGCTTGAAAAAAAAAGAGCGGTGCTCAGGATTTTTTCAAATGACACACGAAGAACTAGAAGAAGGTACGATTTTAAATCTCGATTTCACAAAGTTGCGTAAAGTCTCCAATTGCGATACAGACGTGATTCCTGCCATTGCTCAGGATTCTAACACGGGGGAAGTTTTGGTACTGGGCTATGCGAACGAGCTTGCCCTGAAAACAGCTCGTGAGATTGGAATGGCAACGTTTTGGAGCACCAGCCGCAATGAGCTTTGGATAAAAGGGAAAACCAGCGGCGATTTTCTTAAGATCGACGAGATTCGTGTGAATTGTGAGCAAAACTCAATTTTGTATCGGGTAACTCCTGCAGGGAAAGGTGCGTGTCACACTAAAAATAAGATGGGAGTTGCCCGCTCCGGGTGCTACTATCGTCGATTGAAAGATGATGGTACTTTGGAATTTGTGGATCCTGCTAAAATTTGATGAAGCTGATAGTACACACCTTGAACATTGTCAGCGTTCAATCGTATCATCAATGGCATTTTGCTGACGGGCTATATCGTGCAATGTGACGATGCCCAGCAGCTTGGTGTTATCTTTAGGACTGACAACAGGCGCTTGAAGGACGTCCATCGTGACCAACGTATCCGCGACATCCCGAATAGAATCGTTTGGATAGATAACAATGGGATCATGATCTTTAATCCACTGATCCATGCCTTGCTTGTTATTAGAAGCAGCCACTGTTTCGAGTTCCTTATGAGTAATAACTCCTAAAAGCTTCTGAGAGTCCGGTTCAGCGACAATAGGATAGGCATGATGCCTGATTCCTGCATTTTGAATGTATTCTAGATTTTTTTGCGCACTTAAAGTACCGAAAACAGTCTGACAGTCATGTGTCATGATCGTGCTGACTGGTAGATTACGCCAATCCTGACTGCCACGATATGCAGGCAGTTTTTTCAAGCTGATCCCATCCTGAAGCAATAAAGCATCATAGATTGGAACAGGGTGCAATTTCGATGAAATGACATATGCCAGGAAATTACCTACCATCAAGGGAAGAATCAGCGAATAGTTGGTAGTCATTTCAAAGATGATGATTACAGAGGTCATCGGACAACGCACTACCGCAGCAAAGAAAGCCCCTGTGCCTAGCAGGGCGGCGCCTGCAGCTACGGATGGATCGAACTCGAATAAGTGAACAATCGTCATGCCAAACAAGCCACCCAACATACTTCCAATAAATATGACAGGAGCAAAAATACCTCCACTACCACCCGCAGCATAGCAAATCGTGGTTGCGAGAAATTTGCCGACTAGCATGAGCAGCAGCACATGCCAGACGAGATAACCATTCATTGCTGCATTCAAATCTGCGTACCCGATGCTGAAAATACCAAGATGCCCACCGCTGAAGTAGAATACTGTGACGCCAATCAAGCCGACGCTAAGTCCGCCAAGACCAGGTTTTGCCCAATTTGGCAAGCGTTTCCAATGCTTGAAACGCCTTCTCAGGTGAAGCAGCATTTTTGTAAACAAATGTCCAAGCAATCCGGCTGCGGGCCCGATCAACAGACAAATTAACATCCACCACGAAGTATTGAAGTAGGCCGTGTCAACTTCGAGTGCAGCATGCTCACCAAGCAGAGTGCGCTCAACGACTGCAGCAACAACAACTGCAATAAGGATGCCCCCCAGCGCTCTCGTGCTAAAGTTCCCAAGCAGTTCTTCAAATACAAAAGTGATCGCTGCAATTGGCGCATTAAAAGCGGCTGATATGCCAGCGCCCATGCCTACCGGAATCATCGCCTGAACACGTAGTTTACCCAATCCAAATATACGGCCCAGTTTTGAGGAAACTGCACTGCAAACATAAACAGTTGGGCCTTCACGTCCGAGGCTATTACCAAACGCGACAGAAATGGTGCCAATGATCAGGCGCCAAAAAGCTGTTGAAGTTCTAATGACTCCGAACTTCTGGTAGTAAGCCACTTTGGTCTGAGGAATTCCCGAACCTACTGCGCCAGGGGATATATGGTGGATCATAAGCCCGACAACAAGACCAGCCAACGCCGGAGAGATCACCATTGCAGGAATTGCGAACAGCCCCAGGCTTTGGTAAAATTGGAACAACACGTTAAAAATGCCGATTATTGCCAGATGAAAGCTGACCCCAACAAGTCCACAAAGCATCCCGGCGCAGATGCATAGTATCATAAAACGCTGAGAGTCATCAAAGCGTTTACGTATCCAGCTAGTCAGATTTTCAAGTTTGGGGCGTTTTTTGAGCATGTTACGACAAAATTTTACATATACACAGCAAGTTTTTACTTGGCAAAGGATAACATACTTTCAATCTTCAAATCTTATTTTTTTATTTTGGTGAGATATGCAAGTGGTTAAAGCACGCAGACTGTAAATCTGTTCTCTTTTGAGTTCGCTGGTTCGAATCCGGCTCTCACCACCACTCAAGGCCTTCCTGTTTGGATGGCCTTTTCTGTTTTCATTGTTTTACTGGCAAACTTCCGGGAGTCCCATGTTCGACAATTCACATGCTCTAGACTGGATGGAATCGGTAAAACTTCTTGTAAAGAATTCCGATGGTGAGTCGCTCCATTCCGAAGTAAAGGAATTTCTGAAGGATCCTGAGTGTCGACGAGTACTCGTCGCCTGCTCCGGCGGCGCAGATTCGGTTTTTATGCTCTGCCAGTTATCGGCACATGCCGAGTCTCTGGGAATTAAACTCATTGTTGCCCACTACAATCATCGTTGGCGTGGTGAAAGTGCTGAGCAGGATGCAAGGTTTGTCGAAGAAATGTCCCGACAACTAAAGTGTCCGTTTCTTACAGAAACACGACCACAGAATGAGCCTGCAACGACTGAAACACTTGCTCGTTCTCTGCGTATATGTTTCTTACGCACGGCAGCTCAGGCACAAGATTGCCAGTGCATTGCATTTGGGCATCAGCAGGATGATATTCTAGAGACACAGTTACAACGCCTGGCGCGTGGCAGTGGCACGGAAGGTTTAACTGCGCCACGGCCGGTGCATTTTTTTGAGATGTATCCGACACACATTCGTCCGCTATTGCATTTGAAGGCGGGGGCTATCCGCGAAGCATTAAAAAAATGTTCAATAATCTGGCGCGAGGACAGCTCGAATAAAAATGTTGAAATTCCTCGAAACGCGCTACGGCATACCGTGATACCAAGCCTGCGAAATACGCTAAAGCGCGACATTAGTAAGGGAGCAGCTCGTTCACGAACATTATTGGAAGAAGATGCAGTTGCCTTAAACCAGATTGCCCGGAAATCATTTCCTGAGGCCTTCGAAGGTAGCGAATCCTTGGAACTCGATGTACTACGTTGTGCTCCCAAAGCGCTTACGCGCCGCGCTCTGACTGCCTGGCTAAGCAAGCATCAACTAAGCGCATCTCTGAGCGCTGCCACAGTCGATCAGTTGATTGATTCTGTCTATTCTGGAAAAAAAACGTTTCGCTTAAGCGCCGGCGATTTTTTTATTAAAGCAGACGCCACGTCCGTTCGGATTGAGCCAACGCATTCGTTTGATGTTACCCTAGAGCCATGTTCCTTGAAGTCAGGAGAATCGATTACTCTTTCAACCCACGCCGTACTGGCGACACAGATCGTGCCTGTCGATGAAGCGCTTCGCAAGCGGCTTTCAGCAGGAGCAATTGATGTAATGTGCGAGGCCTACATCGCATTGGCAGATGAACAAATTTTTCAGATACGATCTCGTCAGCCCGGAGACACCTTTCACCCACTTGGAGCGCCAGGAACTAAAAAGTTGAAAGACTGGTTTATTGATCGACATATTCCGATCAGGGAACGAAACCAGTTGCCGCTTGTCATTACGGAATCCGGAATTATTGCATGGGTGCCAGGCTTGCCACCGGCAGATAATCTGAAAATAAATGCTACAACGAAAACGGCTCTAAAGTTGACTTACAAAACAAGAAAAACCACTTTGTCTGACTAATGTCTTCAAAACAAAAAATACCACCACAAAAAGAACCAGCGAATAATCGTCCACCCGAACGATTCAATCCGAAGGTACTCCTCATTTTTCTAGCCATCATTTCAACAATGCTGGTTCTCTGGTTTTCTGATATGGGAACGAGTGTCAATCATCAGCAATTGTCTGTAAATCAATTGCTGACAGCTGTAAAAGCCGGCAAGATCAAGAGCGGCACGATGAAACCGGACCCTTCTCTGGGAGAGCACGGATATGTCATTAGAGGTAAAATGCTAAACCCTGCATACAAAGCCAATGAATCAGGCGCAGAAGTGCCGCAAGTCATTGACTTTACGGCTGAAGGCCGGCTTCTTGATGACGATTTCGACCTGGCTCGGGGAGTATTTAAAGAAGAACGCCGCAGCACAGCGTTTCAGGATATGCTGTTTAGCTTCCTGCCATTTTTACTTTTTATTGGGCTTATTTATTTTCTCTTCGCCCGTCAGTTAAAAAATGCAGGACGCGGCGCGATGAGTTTTGGCAAGAGCAAAGCTAAAATGCTCACCCGTGACAAAGATTCACTTACATTTGCAGACGTTGCTGGCTGCGATGAAGCAAAAGAAGAAGTGAGTGAAATTGTCGACTTTCTTAAAGACCCTAAGAAATTCCAGCGCATCGGTGGTCGCATTCCCAAAGGCGTACTGATGGTCGGCCCTCCGGGTACTGGTAAGACCCTGCTCGCAAAAGCAGTAGCCGGCGAAGCTGAAGTGCCGTTCTTTTCAATCAGTGGTTCTGATTTTGTCGAAATGTTTGTTGGTGTTGGCGCCGCCCGCGTCCGTGACATGTTTGAGCAAGGTCGTAAAAATGCGCCGTGCATTGTTTTTATTGACGAAATTGATGCCGTTGGCCGTCAGCGTGGCGCTGGTGTTGGCGGCGGAAATGACGAGCGTGAACAGACGCTCAACTCCCTACTCGTAGAAATGGACGGTTTTGACGGCCACGAAGGTGTTATCATTATTGCCGCGACTAACCGTCCCGACGTGCTCGATTCCGCGTTGTTGCGCCCCGGGCGGTTTGATCGGCAG
>JBNKZP010000109.1:0-5236 GCA_050301675.1 Puniceicoccaceae bacterium | reverse complement strand
TGAACTCGAATACTTAAATACTACAGGTGTATTTCATATTGCGGAACTCATACGCCGTATTGAAGCAAACACATCTATTAAAAATATTGAGATTATTTGGCACTATGAAGAAGACGATGAAGAACACTATGACCTTGGCGAACTTATTGGCTCAGCAACCATTGAAGCAACGTTACAAAGAATGCCAACAGCAATTGACTCGGAAATTTCACTGGCTGCTTCGGCAGACCGCCAATGGAAGCTTACTTCAATGCGATGGCTTCAGGAAGACGAAATATAAATGATATGCTTATCTGAAAAGCAATACCGAAACTTTCACGGTGCGAATCATTGCAGTTGTCGTGCTGCCAACAATCAAGTGTCGGATTTGCGAGTGTCCGTAGGCGCCCATTACAAGAAGATCGATTTGTTCTTTGTTGACCTGATCTGCGATAACTTTCTCCGGCTCGCCGTCTCGCATTTGCGCTACGACATCAAAGCCTCCGTCAATCAGGGCCTGTTGTGCTTTATCAAATGCTGATTGGAGTTTTGAATTGTTTTTTCCGACACTCAACAAGTAGCATTTCATGCCTTTTAGGAGCGGATTTCCGATCGCATATTCGACTGCTTTCTGTGAACTGGCGCCGCCATCAAAGGCCAGCGTAAAACGTTCCATTTCAATAAATTCACGAGAAGCTACCAGGACTGGATGGACACAACTGCGGACTACACGCTCGAGATTGTGTCCGAGATGACCCGTTGCGAAGTTAGCATGGTTGCCGCGCTTACCAATGACGACAAGGTCCGCATCATGCTCGTAGCTTTCGATCGAATCGCTAAGACGACCATGCTTTTGATCTGCAAGTATTTCCTGTACTCCGGCGCTGCGCAGTTCGGCTACTGCATCTTCGAGGATGACTTCGCCGTGTTTGCGGGCTACTTTTGCCCGGACTGCCTCGAGTTCGACAATTTCAGAAAGCAGTGCTTTTCTACCTTCCAGGCCGATGCGACCACTGTGATCTGTTTTGACCGGATCTTCATGGTGCGGGTCGAGCATGTGTAGAACGTGTACGGAAGCAGACATTTTTGTAGTGGCCCAGGCTGCGTGCTTATAGACGCTGGATGCGTAAATGGAGCCGTCTGTGCAGGCAAGTATTGTTGGCATAATATTTAAGGTTCGATGTTCAATATTCAGAGTTCGATGTTCAGTGTTCAATGCCATTCTCCGAGCCGGGTTTGTCATATTTGGCGACTTGCAGGATCAAGGTCTGGCTTGCTTCGTTGACACCAAACAATTCCACCTCTGTGCCTTCACGGCGAAATTTTAAGACAATTCGGTCGAGTGCGTGAATGGCTGATAAGTCCCAGAAATGGGCGTTGGAGACATCGATTCGGACTCGGTCAATCACTTCCCGGAAATCAAATGCTTCGGCAAAGCTGCTGGCAGAGACAAAGAAAAGTTGGCCGTGCACCACATAGGTACGCTCTTTCCCGGAGGCATCCAGAGACGATGTGATATTGAGTTGGCCAGATACCTTGTAAGCGAAAAATAATGCGCTAAGTAAAACACCAACACCGACGCCATAAGCCAGGTTGTGACTCAATACCGTGGTTAGCACTGTTGCTATCATTACGATGCTGGATGTGCGATGGTGCACACGAAGATTTTTGAGAGACGACCAACTGAACGTGCCGATCGAAACCATAATCATTACTGCGACAAGGGCAGCCATTGGAATTTGACTTACCCAATCGCCCATAAGAACGATCAAAATAAGCAAGAAAATGCCTGCGGAAAAAGTAGAAAGGCGTCCGCGTCCGCCGGACTGAATATTGATTACCGATTGACCAATCATTGCGCAGCCTGCCATACCGCCGAAAAAGCCCGCTACGATATTGGCAATACCCTGGCCGGTACATTCCTGGTGTTTATTGCTCGAAGTATCCGTAAAATCATCGACAATGGTGGCGGTCATCAAAGACTCAAGCAATCCGACGATCGCAAGCGAGATTGAAAATGGCAGGATAATCTTTAGTGTTTCCAGATTGAGCGGGACATCCGGAAGTAAGAAAACAGGAAGCGTCGAAGGTAGATCGCCCATATCGCCAACGGTATTGAGTGTTGCATCCAATCCCATAGACATGGAAATAACAGTCAGTACAACGATACAGACCAGAGGGGAGGGCACTGCCGTAGTGAAGCGTGGAAGTCCGTAAATGATGGCAAGACCTGCGGCAACCATACTGTACATCAAGAGTCCCTGGTTGTGAAATTGCGGAAGTTGCGCCATGAAAATGATGATCGCGAGGGCATTGACAAAGCCAGTAACAACCGATCTTGAAACGAAACGCATTAAGTCGCCCAGTTTCAAAGCGCCTGCAACAATTTGCAACAATCCTGTGAGCACTGTTGTCGGGAGCAGATACTCCAACCCATGATCGCGCACAACTGAAACCAGCAAGACAGCCATTGCTCCTGTGGCTGCCGAAATCATTCCCGCGCGGCTGCCCACGAATGCAATAACTACGGCGATGCAGAATGAAGCGTACAGGCCTACCTTTGGATCAACGCCAGCGATGATAGAAAATGCAATTGCCTCCGGTATTAGGGCAAGGGCAACAACGGTACCGGAAATCACGTCGCGACGCGGATTTAAAAACCACTCTTGAAAATATTTGTTTTGTAGCATTGTCAATTTTGGGGAAATAGTATCGCAAAAGACCATACTGGTTAACTGCGAAATTATGCAGCAATACAAAGCATCGGCTGTGGATCAAGTAGAAGTTTTAAGATTTTGTAAAACCAGAGTGTAATCTTTAAAAAAATGATGCTTTGAAATATTGTTTATTGCCGTAAACTAATTGGCTCTCTTTACTGGTTTCACATTTCCATTTCTTTCTTTCTTTTGAAAGGGGTCATTTCGGAATGGCACGGACTTAAGGTGAAAATACGAGTGTTTATGAGAGTTGAAAGCGATCATTGCTCTTGTGCATTTCAGACGGATTCATCTAACCTACGTTGAAGGCTACTAATGATAAAACGTAGCATGGACGGCAAAGCTCGTAACCAAAGAATTTTGAATCAATCAAACACATTTGAATTACTTCGAATCGGCTCTAAAACTCAATAGATAAGCTTAAGTCCGTGCCATTCGGGTCATTTCGTATTAATATTGCGTTCTTATGATTATTTCTCGTTATTGAAGGGCTAAAAAGAGGGCATTTCGAAGTATTGATATTGCATTTGGCATAAACTTTTTGTTATTGAAGCAAGAAATTGAATTGAAAGAAAGATTACACCTTCTATATTACTAAAATGCCAACGATTGAAATCATTGGTCCCTATCGTTTTTTCTTCTATGCATCTGATCGAAACGAACCAATTCATGTACATGTTAAGAAAGAAAGAGCTACTGCAAAATACTGGGTCGATCCAGTCAGACTACAAAGATCGAAGCATTTTCGTGATTATGAACTACGTGAAATCGAGAGGTTGATCGAAACAAACAAAGAAAAATTCGTGGAAATTTGGAATGAATATTTTAACGATTGAACATGAGTGTAATGCTCAAGATGTGACCTTTTCTAAGGACTCTTTTAGTGTGCTCCTTGATGATGGTCGCAGTATTACAATTCCACTAGCTTGGTTTCCTCGCCTATTTCATGCCACAAGCCAGGAATTAGAAAATTATGAAATAATAGGAGATGGAGAAGGGATTCATTGGCCTGATCTTGATGAAGATATAAGTATTGAAGGTATTCTTGCAGGAAGACGCTCGGGTGAGAGTCAGAAATCCTTTTCCAAATGGATGGAAAAAAGAAATTTGAGCCGCAACGTTTAAAGGGTACAACAATATCCTGAAGCAGAATTTTTGCAGTACGTTTAGGTGGTTAATAAGATGACATTTCGTAAACATTAATATAGTACTTTTTCATCATCCCAAATTACTGAAACATACTATGTCATTAAATTTTTGAATTGAGCGATACCTGTTATGGGTGTAGTTTCGTTTTGTAGCAAACGATTTGTAGTTCACGTAAATCCGGGGTCGCCAGACTCCCGTCTGGCACCGTGTCAAACAAGTTGCAGTGGTTATTTTGCATGCTTCCCGTACGGGCATTCTGCCGGGACTAACTCTGATGCTGCCAATGCGGAGATTGGCGATCCCGGATTTTCCTACTTGCTACAAATTGAAATTGCGCCCACCTGCTATGGTACTGAATGACAAACATTGACATCTTTTCCAATTTCGATGTTCTGTTGACTATGAATGTTTCTCTAACTGGACACTTGAATAAGTTTGTTAATCATCAGGTTGAAACTGGTCGCTACCGCTCAGCCAGCGAAGTGGTGAGAGAGGGCCTTCGTCTCCTAGAACAGAGAGAAGCACATATGCAAGCCGTACAGAACGCTTTAAATGAAGGATTTGCTTCGCCACTCACAGATGGGCCGGAAGCAATGAAGCGTATTCGTCATAGTATTCAAAAGCAGCATGGCCTCTAATTTTGTTCTTCGTCGAAAGGCCGAGGAAGATCTAATAGCAATTATCGATTACGTTTCTCAAGATAATCCTAAAGCTGCTCTGGAACTCTACGAAAATTTTCTAACACAATTTATGTATCTGGCTCAATTTCCAAAATCGGGTCGTTTGCGAACAGAGTTTCACCCGGTTATCCGCTCGCTTGCTGTTGGAAAGTATATTGTGTTTTTCTGCGAATCCTCCCCGGTTGAAATCGTGCGTGTCTTACATGGAGCAAGATTATTTCCTGAAGACATTGAAAGTCTTTAGTGCGAGGAAGCTAAAGAAAGCTAATAAAGGTGTTATTGAAGGGCTAAAAAAAGGGCATTTCGAAGTATTGATATTGCATTTGGCATAAACTTTTTGGCATTGAAGCAAGAAATTAAATTGAAAAAAGATTACACCTTCTGTATTGCTGATTTGTCTCAGTTCCATCATTGCCCTTTCAGAATTTATCGCAGCATTCATAAAAAAAGTACTACACAAACTTTCTAATGGGTCAAGATCATGAAGTGGGCACGGCCTCACAGGGGCCTTTGTAAAACCAGAGTGTAATCTGTAAAAAAATGACACTTTGAAATATTGTTTATTGCCGTAAACTAATCGGCTCTCTTTTGTTACTGGTTTCATGAATAACAAAACCCTAAAAGTTTCTATCGGCACCGATCATGCGGGCTTTCCATTGAAGGCGCCCATCATTCAGCTACTACAAGAGCTTGGCTGCAAAGTGATCGATT
>JBNKZP010000108.1:0-5239 GCA_050301675.1 Puniceicoccaceae bacterium | reverse complement strand
ATCTTCCGGAGAACCAAGCCCATAGATACAAGAAACACTGGCGACAACAATTACATCATTGCGACTGATAAGCGACGAAGATGCTGCAATCCGCAATCGCTCAATCTCGTCATTGATCGAAGAATCTTTCTCAATGTAAGTATCCGTCTGCGGGATGTAGGCCTCTGGCTGATAATAATCGTAGAAACTGACAAAGTACTCCACCGCATTTTCGGGAAAAAAAGTCTTAAACTCCGAATACAACTGAGCAGCCAGAGTCTTATTGTGAGAAAGTATCAAAGCCGGTCGTTTCACCTGCTGAATGATATTTGCCATCGTAAACGTCTTTCCCGACCCGGTCACACCCAACAATGTCTGGTACCGATTGCCGGAGTGTACCGACTTTACCAATGTTTCAATCGCCTGCGGCTGATCACCCTGCGGTGCATAATCACTATTAAGCTTAAAATCCACATCATGAACCGATGCAAAGATAACTCACAGGAGCAAGTGAAAGCATTCGATTAGTAGCTATTTGAAGTTAACGATAAACCAACGATAAGAAATGGTATCGCCAATAGCCCCTTTAAGAAAGGCGACTTAGCCTCTTCCCAGTGTACAATCACAAATACCAGAGAAACGAATGGGATAAATATATATCCCAGTCCCCATAATATTCCAGCTTCAAAGGCTCGAATCAGAAGTATAATTCCATAAATAACTGAGATGATTACACCAATAATCAGTGATATTGCTCCAATGATTTCCAATTTATTTCCTTTGTTTTTGTAGATAGCTGTAAAACTGTCTGTGTTGATTTTATTCCTATCGCCAGAGTTTCACACAAAGTGGGCGCAGTCTACGAAGCTGTGAATACTGACTTTTTTAGGCAATCCCTTCTTTCGGATTTTCACCGTATTTGTTCGGCCCTGGCTGGCTGTCTTGAACCGTGAAGACAAGAAGTACAATCGCACCAATAAGTGGAATCAAAATGATAAGAAGCCACCAACCACTACGCTCAGTGTCATGAAGTCGGCGCACCGAAACAGCGATACTTGGAATTAAAATAGCTAGAGAGTATATACCGCTAAAGAGCCCGAATCCCGTCTCAGAGCTATAGCTTCCTAAAATCCCATCTACAAATCCGAGAACAAAGCTGATAATAATATTAAACAGAGTGAAATACCAATATTCCTTCCTCCTGGCTCGTCCGTCAAAGACGGCATAATTTTTTAATACTTGTAGATACCAATCCATTGCTCTTCTTTTGTGTTCCGTTGTTTAGTTTATCAGGTGACAGTCAGGCTGTTCTCTCGCCTAACTATTAGTATAAGTGATTATTTTATGGATGATTTGAGAAAGTAAAGTTGATTTTGGCTATTAGTCCAAGATAAGACTTTGGTGCAACAAGTGGCTTTACTCGTGCTCGCACGACCTTGACCCTACCGCAATCGTTCGATGAACCCCGCCTTGCGATACGCCTTGCTTAGCATTTTATAGGCACGCTTTTGCGCAGTTTCAGCTCCGGCTTTCAGGACAGCTTCCAGGTATGCTTTATCCTGAATCAGTTCGTTATAACTCGATTGCACCGGCTCAAGCGCAGCAATTACCTGATCGACGACTTCTTTTTTTAGTTCGCCATAGCCTTTACCGACAAAGGATGCTTCCAGGTCTGCAACTGCTCGACCACTCAGACTTGAATGGATTTGCAACAGATTTGAAATTCCTGGTTTATCGTCGCGTGCCAATATTTCGCTACCTGAATCAGTTACAGCACTCATGATTTTTTTTCGCAGCATATCAGGCGGATCAAGAATGTAGAGCGTCGCATTTTGATTCTCGTCGCTCTTGGACATTTTTTGCATTGGCTCCTGTAAGGACATGATGCGAGCGCCGGTCTTTGGGATGTAAGGGTCGGGTATTTTAAAAGTCTCTGAGTAAGTAGAATTGAATCGTTGCGCCAGATCACGGCACAGTTCCAAGTGTTGCTTCTGATCGTTTCCGACCGGTACCGCATCTGCATTATATAGTAATATATCAGCCGCCATCAGTACCGGGTACATCAGCAACCCGGAATTCAGAGATGCTCCCTGACGAGCGCCTTCGTGATGAAAAATCAGATCGTTTGCCTCTTTGTTCGAAGATACTTTGAAGCCGAGTTTTGCCGCCTTTTCCTTAAACTGGGTCATACGCTGCAGATCACCAATCGGGGTGATACAACTGAGCAACCAGGCTAATTCCGTATGGCCGATCACATGCGACTGAATAAAGATATTTGAACGCTCAGGATCCAGGCCGCAGGCGATATACTGCGCAACACAGGACAGGGTATTTTTGCGCAATTCCGCAGGCGCGTATTTAACTGTGATTGCGTGCAGGTCAACAATGCCAAAGTAGCACTGATAATCCCCCAACAATGTTGCCCAATTTTTTACAGCTCCAAGATAGTTCCCCAGTGTAAGAACACCGGTTGGTTGAGCACAGGTTAAAATGACAGGCTTTTCTTCAGGCATACTTTGTAGATTGACAGTAACGGTTCCGGCCTTGTCAATCTTCCTTCGCAATATTGTGTAATAGTGACTGTGAAAGTAGTCTTAAATAATGAGTCAACTTAGTACCTTGCTTTTAAAATCCTTGCATGTTTAGCAAAGATATCACGTAAGGTAGACACAGTTTTTAACTACTAAGAACACGAAGCGCACGAAGATAACCGATGATATTTCAAAAGTATTTTCTTCGTACATCTTCGTGGTTAATAAAAGCAGAGCAATGAACACGTAGAATTCTATTTTCCTTTTGGTTCCGGCTTTGCCGAGTCAGGACCAAGAGTAAGCTAAACACCTCTTCAACCGTTTAGAAAAATCAAACACAGGAAAGTAACAGAAGCAAACACCGTCAGCAACCCAGCAGCAAAATGGGCGGCTTGCGCATCTTTGTGCATATCAATAATACTTGCCGGTTGCATACATCGAAACCCTGAAACAGCAGTACCTGAAGTAGTTACCTCCAAAGCTCCATTCACGGATTCCGGTGAACATTCGGCGCCCTCGAAGTGGTGGACTGAATTCAACGACCCTCAACTCAATGATCTTATCGACTGTGCTTTTGAACGAAACTTTTCGCTGCGGGCAGCATGGCAACGACTAAAAGCGACTCAAGCCATTGCGCGACAAAGGTCTTCCGATCTGTTCCCCGAACTGTCCGGTGAAGCAGGGACGACCTACAACTCAAACGATAACGAGTTTAACAATCGCAACAGTGGAGAATTCCTGATTTCAGGCCTTGTCGCCAGGTATGAAGTCGATCTCTGGGGGCGCATTCAGGATGCCACAGACGCAGCGCGACTAGAGGCGGAAGCATCCTTTGCCGACTATCAGACCGCTGTAATCTCTCTTTCAGCAGAGATCGCCCGCACCTGGTATCAGATTGTCTGGGCAAATGCTTCAATCAGATTGCTGGAAGCCCAGATCGTCACCAACGAAAAAGCGCTCGAATCTCTAAACGTTCGCTTTCGGAACGGGCAGGCGCGCAGCGTCGATCTGCTGCGGCAGCAACAGTTGATGGAGGCTCTACACGAACAGGTCTTTGCGACAAAGGCCAATCGCAAACAGCTTTGCAATCAACTGGCCGTACTGGTCGGACAGGCGCCTCAAGAGAGTCAGATCGCTCAGCTAGAGATAGACGATTTGCCGCACCTCCCGGTGTTGCCCAAAGCAGGCCTTCCGGCAGACCTGGTGCTACGCCGCCCGGATCTTCAAGCGAGTATGCTGCGTCTTCAGTCCGCAGATAAACAATTGGCCGCAGCAATCAGTGAACGATACCCACGCCTCAACCTCACCGCAAATCTGTCGAGCCTGTCTGCCGGATTCTCAAATTTGTTTGAAGAATGGATACGATCCATTACCGCCGAACTGCTTGTCCCAATCATAGACGGCGGAGAACGACGGGCAGAAATCGCACGTAGTCGGGCGGTACGGGAACAACGGTTTGCCGAGTTTGCCCAAGCTAGCCTGCAAGCCTTCGGCGAAGTGGAAACTGCGCTTGCCACTGAGCAAGGTCAAAGCAATCGAGTTGACAGCTTGACCCGCCAGATGAGTTTCCAGTCATCCGCATATGAACAGTTGCGAGTGTCCTTCTCCAACGGCGACACTAATTTTCTTGATGTACTGGTGTCACTTGCTTCGATGCAACAGCTGGAGCGCAATTTACTTCTGGCCAGACGCCAGAAAATAGAAGCCCGCATTGATCTCTATCGCGCTCTTGCCGGACCTATTGAACCTTAATTCGGCAAGTTAACAAAGGTTGGACTCGGGACTCAACGATCAGGCGTCTCCAACGATTCACTGAGAAAGCGCACATCTGCATCCGCCGAACCTTTCAAAACCGGTGGGAAAAGAATCATCAGGTAGCGGTGATTTGGCTTTAAGCGGTAGTTCTTTATGTGTGCTGGAAGCATTTTACGACCGTACAACCCGGGTGTTTTGAGAACGATGCTTAGATTTTCTGCGATGCGAAAGGGCTCTGACTCGCCGGGAGCCAGATCGATCTTTTCGTTTTCGATGGTTCCACTCAATTTCATTTTGGAAAGATTCAGAAAGACCAGCGCGTTTCCGGGTAAGTTTTGCCGGCTATCGTCAAAAGGATAGATTTTGTACTTCAATTCGTTCTCCGGATCATCGTTGTAGCGTGTATTTTTCACGAAAATTAATAGCCATTTTTTTGAGTCTGACGGTAAATTTGCCACAGCAACCGGTTCTTTGGTCAGTGTGTCAAAAAAGGAAATTTGTCGGCCGCCTTTAAATGAATACGGTCCGATCCGAGCAAGCGAATGTGTGCGAATCGTAACCGGCTTTTCTGCCTTTGCACCCGCCGCGATCGCTTCCTTGCTGACAGGCTTATACTCGACGTCGTCGCGCATCGGGTACTGACCATAAACTGTGAACTCAATCTGCTGAAATTCCTGAGCAAACAAAGTCACTCCCAAGTTTAAGGACAGCAATATAAGAAGTGCTCTAAAAAAATGGCTCATATTTCGTCTGCAGTTAGCCAGCGTACTGACATGATTTTGAATTTTCGTTCAATCGAATCATTGATATCGTCGTCAGGATCCACCGGATCAGGAACTCTTTGAACCACCGCCTCAATCGTAGCATCCCCGATCACTTCATTGGAATTAAACGGAGAGAGCGTCTGACAACGCGCACGAATCTTAAAGGTATCCGACCGCGGCGCCAGCATCGGCCCGATCGCAGTCATAATG
>JBNKZP010000107.1:0-5600 GCA_050301675.1 Puniceicoccaceae bacterium | reverse complement strand
CGGTCGCTTCCTTGCGAGTGGCGCTGCCGCCAAACTCAGCGCCTTTGCCTGTAAGTGTTCCCGCAAAACGATTTTCCAATCGTTTGTACTGGCCGAACAGATAGCCAATTTCCCGACTGCCAACTCCGATGTCTCCGGCTGGTACATCTACGTCTTCACCGATATGGCGGTGCAGTTCCGTCATCAGCGAATGACAGAACCGCATGACTTCCTGATCACTTTTACCTTTAGGATTAAAGTTTGAACCACCTTTGGCGCCGCCCATTGGCAACCCGGTAAGACTATTTTTGAACACCTGCTCAAAACCTAAAAATTTCAGAATGCTTTGCGTAACGGAAGAGTGAAAGCGCAGTCCGCCTTTGTAGGGGCCGATTGAATTGTTGAATTGCACGCGCCAGGCACGATCTGCGCGAATAGAACCATCGTCCGCAGCCCAGGTAACCCGAAAGATGATAATGCGATCCGGCTCCGTCATGCGCTCAAGTATTTGTGCCTCTTTATACTTTTTATGCTCCATAACAAAAGGCATTACACTTTCGACAACTTCCCGAACTGCTTGATGAAATTCGGGCTCATGCGGATTGCGCTTTTTCAGGCCCGAAATGAAATGTTCGACTTCGTCAGAGATATGTTTTTCATTTTTCATACAGGTTAGAGAATAAGACCTTCCTTTGAAAAGTCTGTGCAATAGTGATAATGATTTCGTTCGCTAAAGCATCACGCTACGTCTGGCGTAGGTATAATTAAATGTTCGATGTTCAATGTTAAGTGTTCGGGGTTTCTTACGGCTCTTCAGGTGCGTAAATAACAGGTTTCTTATTCACTGTATTCGAAGCTGATTTTGCAAACCATTTAACACCGTAGTAAACCCACGAAGCCCGAATTTTTGACATACCATCTTCACGGCAGATGTTTTGCATTAATCGATCTGCTTTATCCCTGTATTTGTATTGGGAGACGTAACCTTCGCGCATCAGCTGGTATAACGCATCGTGTACAAGAGAGGCTCGCATGAAATTCTTCGTATCGATAGCCGGACCGGATGGTCCATCCCAGGCATATCCTGATCTGATGAAAAGATCGCCTTTGGCATTTAATCTCAAATAATAAAGATCTGCATCTTTCTCAGGTTTTATATCGATGGAATCTTGAGTATAATCTTTGTTAAGCTGGTATTTGTATCCAGACTTGTAGGCTATCGTTTTCATTCAAAATTTTTTTCACCTGATGTGACTGTGCGTTCAATATCTGCGTAATTTGGCAGCTGACTGATCCGAATTCAACCCTTTTTCTTTCGCTCGCTCAACCCGGTGAAGCCGAAAGGGAAATTGGATGTCAAATGTTCAATACTGCTGGATAAAGATTACAGTTGCGGATGTGATTAAGATTACGATTATGATTAAGAATAGTAGGGTGGCAGCGGACAATGTTGTTGTAATGCAGTCACTCTAATTTTGGTGCGTTTGCTGCCTTTTTCAATTACGCTCTGAAAGCAAATATTTTTTGAAATAAATATTGACGAGTTTAACCACAGTGGGCAGCTTCATTTGTTTTATTCGTTTTATGCATTTGTGTAGGAAAACTGTAAGCTCTATAAATGTCTTTACTAATGCGCCCTTGTAGCTCAGTGGTAGAGCGCATCCTTGGTAAGGATGAGGTCGGCGGTTCAATCCCGCTCGAGGGCTCCAGTCTTTTTATTAAAATTCAACAACCTCAAAAATAAATAACATCAATCATGGCTAAGGAAACATTCGAAAGAACAAAACCGCATGTTAATGTCGGTACTATCGGTCACATCGACCATGGTAAGACAACAACAACAACTGCTATCTTGAAAGTACAGTCAGACAAGGGTCTTGCTACATTCAAAAGTTATGCAGATATTGCAAAAGGCGGTACTGTTCGCGATGCGACAAAGACGGTTACCATTGCAGTGGCACACGTTGAGTACGAGACGGAAAAACGCCACTATGCACACGTTGATTGCCCCGGGCACGCTGACTTTGTTAAGAACATGATTACTGGTGCCGCTCAGATGGATGGCGCTATTCTGGTTGTATCTGCATCCGATGGTCCCATGCCACAAACTCGTGAGCACATCCTCCTTGCCAAGCAGGTGGGAGTTCCAACTATTGTTGTATGGTTGAATAAAGTAGACCTTCTTGACGACGAAGAACTTTTGGAACTGGTTGAGATGGAAATTCGTGATTTGCTTTCCAAATATGAGTATCCCGGTGATGACATTACGATCGTTCGTGGTTCTGCAACAGCAGCGCTTGAAGGTAAGCCTGAAGGTGTGGAAGCTATTGGTAACCTCATGGACGCAATTGACAATGATATTGCCGAGCCTGAACGCGAAATTGACAAGCCACTATTGATGTCTGTTGAAGACGTTTTCTCAATCACAGGCCGTGGTACTGTTGCAACTGGTCGTATCGAGCGTGGTGTTGTTAAAGTCGGCGAAGAAGTTGAAATCGTTGGTCTGGGCGACACCAAAAAGACAACTGTTACCGGTGTTGAAATGTTCCGCAAGCAACTCGAAGAAGGCATGGCTGGTGACAACGTTGGTCTGTTGCTGCGTGGTATTGATAAAGATGCCATTGAGCGCGGACATGTGATCGCCAAACCAGGTTCGATTACACCGCACACAACTGCGAAAGCTGAGTTGTATGTACTCTCCAAGGATGAAGGTGGCCGCCATACACCATTCTTTGATGGTTACCGTCCGCAGTTTTTCTTTGGAACCGCTGATGTTACCGGTGTTATCAAATGTCCTGAAGGTGTAGAGATGGTGATGCCTGGCGACAATCTTACTGTCCAAATCGAGTTGGGCAAAAAGATTGCTATGGAGCCTGGCCAGCGATTTGCGATTCGCGAAGGCGGACGTACTATCGGAGCAGGTCGAGTTACTGAGGTAATTAAGTAATATTGACAAAATCCCACTTGGATTTCGCCGAGGTCTCTCTCAGAAGGGACCTCGGCTTTACTGTCTTCAATCAAACTTCATGGCACACTATTCATAGGAGAGTAGTTCAATTGGTAGAGCAACGGTCTCCAAAACCGTAAGTTGTGGGTTCAAGTCCCTCCTCTCCTGCCACATTTGAAATATATGAAAAACCCATTCACAAGCATACGTCTTTTCTACAAAGAAACTGTGACGGAACTCAAGAAAGCATCCTGGCCAAGTTGGCCGGAATTACGTGACTCGACAATTATTGTTCTGGTTGCGACCGTAATCCTGGGTTCCTATATCGCACTTGCCGACTTCTCGCTCATGAATGGTGTGGAATTACTGACTTCATGGGTACAGTAAAAGCAGGTTTTTTGTTATAGTTTACCAACTCTCACATATTGAAGTTCAACCATGTCTAACTCCTCATCAACATCAGAGCCAAAGTGGTTCGCTGTCCAGACTCTATCGAATCAGGAAGCAAAGGCGAAGCAATATCTCGACAAGTTCACAGTCGTCGAGGAAATGGAGGATTATATATTTGAAGTATTGATGCCGACTGAGACTGTTACTGAAGTAAAGTCAGGTAAGAAGAAAACAATCACACGTAAATTCTACCCAGGTTATATATTCGTCAAGATGCGTCTCTATGACGAGGACAACAAGTTAATGAATAAGCCCTGGTATTTCGTTCGTGAGGCGCAAGGCGTAATTAAATTTGTGGGTGGTGATCATCCAACACCACTTAAAAAGAGTGAAATTGACCGCATTATCAGCCAGGTTGAAGAAGCTGAAGGTAAAGAAAAGCCCAAGGTACAGTACGAAGTGGGCGAAATGGTCAAAGTGATGGATGGTCCATTTATGAACCTTATTGGTAAGATTGAAGAAATCGATCCGGAAAGAGGTAAACTCAAAGTTTCAGTGTCTATTTTTGGGCGATTTACTCCCGTTGAACTTGAATACTGGCAAATCCAAAGAACCGAAGAAAGTTAAAATAAATGTCTAAGAAAGTAATAGGTGAAATTCGCTTACAGCTACCAGCAGGCGCTGCCAATCCCGCGCCCCCCGTCGGCCCTGCACTAGGTGCGCACGGTGTCAACATCATGGGTTTCTGTAAAGAGTATAATGCAAAAACCAAAGATCAGGCCGGTATGATTCTACCTGTAGTTATTACAGTTTATGCAGATCGCTCGTTTAGCTTTATTCTGAAATCACCACCTGCGGCTGTGCTGTTGAAAAAAGCCGCCGGTATTGCCAAGGGCTCCGGAGTGCCAAATCGTGATAAAGTCGGCAAGGTGACTCGTAAGCAGATTCTAGAGATTGTTGAAATTAAAAAGGACGACCTCAATGCAACCGACGAAGAGGCTGCTCTCAATATTATCGCAGGTACAGCCCGATCAATGGGACTCGAAGTTATCGACTAAAGAAACTTTTTTCAAAACGAATATAAAATAATATTATGGCCACCCAGCAAACCAAGGGAAGCAAACGCTACCGTGAAGCAGCCAAAATGGTTGACTTCAATAAGGCTTACACAGTCTCGGAAGCGTCTGCGTTATTAGACAAGTTACCAAAAGCAAAATTCGACGAAACCGTTGAATTGTATGCCCGTCTCGCTGTTGATCCTCGTAAGAGTGATCAGATGGTGCGTGGCACGCTTCAGTTACCACAGGGAAGTGGTAAAACGGTGCGCGTCATCGTTTTTACTGAGAATCCGGATGAAGCCATTTCCGCAGGTGCCGATAAGGCCGGGCTGGAAGATCTTATTGCGGAAGTCAGTGGCGGGTGGCTCGACTTTGATGTCGCTATTTCGACGACCAGCGCCATGAAAAGCGTCCGGCAAGTGGCTCGTGTTCTCGGTCCACGCGGGCTTATGCCAAATCCAAAATCAGGCACGGTAACGGATGATATTGCAGAGGGCATAAAACTGGTTAAAGCAGGGCGTGTTGAGTTTAAAATGGACAAAACCGCCAATGTTGCTGTTGTTGTTGGCAAACGTTCATTCAAGCCTGAACAAATTGTGGAGAATACCGAAGCCGCACTCAAGGCGCTCACGGATGTTCGTCCCAAGAGTGTTTCCGGTAAATTCATCAAGTCACTTGCACTTAGTTCAACAATGAGTCCTGGTATAAGTATCGACTCAGTACCCTACAATAAAAGCTAGAAGGATTTAAAACTATGAGACCAGAAAAGAAATACCTTGTAGAAGAGATTAACCGGCACCTCGACAAGTCCAGTTATGTTTATTTGACCAACTATGAACGTATAAAGATCAGCGAAATTGCAGAATTGCGCAAAAGTTTATCTGAACACAATGCTGAGTTTCATGTCATAAAGAATAACATTTTCG
Organism: Puniceicoccaceae bacterium; assembly: GCA_050301675.1. Taxonomy (GTDB): domain Bacteria; phylum Verrucomicrobiota; class Verrucomicrobiia; order Opitutales; family Coraliomargaritaceae; genus Lentimonas. Next base: position 300 of record JBNKZP010000107.1, on the reverse strand, counting down.
GTGTAGCTGCTGCAGCCAGAAATTTGCCCGACCTTGGTGAATATCTGACGGGTCAGACTGCAATCATTGTAGGTGGTGACAACCCCTCAGGTGTCGCAAAAGTTGTTTCTGAGTTTTTCAAGAAAAATGAGAAAGTAGATTTCAAAGCAGGCGTATTAGATGAAAAAGTACTTACCAAAGATGAAGTGATTTAAACTTAATTATATGCAAATTTCATTCAAGGGACCACATCCCACGACATGAATATGCTAGAATTATATGAAGTAAATACTGCTTCTATGATTGCTAATTCAGTACCTA
>JBNKZP010000106.1:0-5655 GCA_050301675.1 Puniceicoccaceae bacterium | reverse complement strand
AAAATGATGGCACGCCAAAGGCAATTGCCGGTGTGCCGCCTGACTATTTTTCAAAAGACGGACAGCTATGGGGCAATCCGCTCTATGACTGGAACGTTCATAAGAAGACAAACTTTGCCTGGTGGATTGAGCGAATCAAAGCAAATATGGAATTTTACGATATTGTACGTCTGGATCATTTCCGTGGCTTTGAGTCTTACTGGTCAATACCTGCCGGCGAAAAAACAGCTCGCAATGGCAAATGGATGCCTTCTCCCGGAGCAGAACTCTTTCAAGCAATTCAAAAAGCATGTCCGGACGCAAAGCTTGTAGCTGAAAATCTGGGAATAATCACAGATAAAGTAAAAGCACTGATGCAAATGACCGGACTGCCAGGTATGGCGGTACTGCATTTTGCATTTGGTGAAGGTGCCAGCAATCCGTACCTGTTGCACAATTCCAAGCGTAATACAGTTATCTATTCAGGCACTCACGACAACGACACAACACTGGGATGGTATCAAAATTTGGACGAAAATACACAGGATCACCTACGCCGTTACCTTTCAGTATCAGGCAATTACATTAGTTGGGATCTCGTGCGAGCTGCAATTCAATCAACCGCAAACATGATGATCGTGCCTCTGCAGGATTTGATGAGCCTGGGCTCAGAAGCTCGACTTAACAAACCAAGCACTGCCACTGGCAATTGGCAGTGGCGTTATCTTCCTGAGCAAATAGACACTTTGCAAAATGAATCTGCCGGCTATCTAAGGGAACTCTTGAGGATGTATGGCCGGATTAAAGAAGTATAATATTCTTTTGTCATTCGATATTACTCTCGAGAAGAAAACCACCGAACAACTCCCTCACAGTCCCGACAATTCAAAATTTGCTCTTTCTCTAACCACCCTTTACGCGCAATATTTAATCCAGCTAGGTAGTAATTGAGACCATCGGTATTATGTGCGTCAGGATTAATTGCACACATGAGACCGCGGTCTGCTGCACGACGCCAGAAGCGCCAGTCCATATCCAATCGATGAGGATTTGCATTGATTTCAATAATGACACGGTTGGCGATTGCGGCATCAATTATTTTAGTCAGGTTGACCTTATAGGGTTCGCGGCGTAGCAGCAAACGCCCTGTCGGATGTCCAAGTATTTTGGTTGCCGAATGTTCGACCGCACGAATTATTCGGGTCGTCATCTCCTCCTCGGGCTGGCTGAATGATGAGTGGACGGACATTACCGTATAATCAAGTGCTTTCAAAGTGCTCTCCTCCAGATCCAGAGATCCATCAGGCAAAATGTCACATTCGATGCCAGAGAAAACGTGCACCTTGGATTCGCCGGATTCATTGAATGCGCGAATTTGATCGACCATCTGCAATACCTGTTCGTCGTTCAATCCATTTGCCTGAAAGCTGGCTTTCGAGTGATCTGCAAGCCCTAGATAATCCCAACCAAGCGCCTCTGCCGCTGTTGCCATTTCTTCAATCGTATTGCGACCATCCGAAGCCGTTGTGTGATTGTGAAAGACACCTCGTATGTCCGAAGCTTCGACCAGTTTCGGCAATTTTCCAGTTTCGGCAGCTTCCAACTCCCCTAGCCCTTCACGCAGTTCGGGCTCAATAAAAGCTAAACCTAAAAACTCAAAAAGTCCTTCTTCGTCGTTGATGTCATAGCTTTGCGGCCTGGCATCTTCTTCATTTTTTTTAGACAAGCCCCACTCACTTAAACTATAGCCACGCGAAAGCGCACGCTGCCGCATCGCGACATTATGATCCTTTGATCCGGTAAAATGATGTAAAGCAAAGGCAAACTGATTCGGAGGCACAACTCGTAAATCGGCCTGCAAGCCACCTTCAAAGCGCACGCTGGACTTAGTCGTTCCATGTGCAGTTACTTCGACAACTGAAGACTGATGAACAAACCAGTCCATCACTGTCCGGGAATCTTCCGCAGCAACAATAAAATCTAAGTCACCAACGGTTTCTGATAATCGGCGCAAGCTGCCAGCTACTTCAGCCTCAACAACATCTTCCAGACTGCGCAAGCCCTCCAGAATGGGCCCTGCAACTTTATTTGCTGTCCACCAATGATGTCGCTTCGTGTAAGCTTCCCGATTTACGATACCAGTTAGAATTTTCTCTGCAGACTTTTTCCCAAAACCCTTAAGTGCTTCCACCTTGCCTGATTCACAGGCTTCTTTAAGAGCATCAATTGAATCCAGGCCCAGTTCATCGTGTATTTTTTTGATTTTCTTGCCACCCAAACCAGGAATTTCCAGCATCTCAATCAGTCCCGGAGGGATTGAAGAGCGCAAATTTTTGTAACAATCCAGCTCTCCGGTCTTATACAATGTTTCAATTTTTTCAGCCAGTGCCACACCAATACCTTTTACTGAGCTAAGTTCATCCTGCTCAATTAATTCTTCAAGATCTGCTTCGAGTGTTTCCAAAGCCCTTGCGCCTGTCGTATACGCACGTACCTTGAACGGGTTCTCCCCTTTCAACTCTAAAAGTACTGCGATTTCTTCAAGTATATCGACGATATCCGCTTTTTTCATCTGATCTTAATTTTTAGGTACTCGGTTTTCTTAACAAGAAATCGCGAACGATTGATGGAGTTTCTGCATTTTCTATCAAATCATTTGGATTTCCATCGCTGATGGCACGCTTGGTCTTTACATCTAAAAAGAGTGCACTGTCTGCAATTGTAAATATGCTGGCTAACTCGTGTGTGACAACGACGATTGTAGCGCCTAAAGCATCACGCAGTTGTAAAATAAGTTCGTCCAGACGACTTGAACTGAGCGGATCAAGCCCGGCGGATGGTTCATCGAAGAACAGAATTTCCGGATCAAGCGCAATCGCTCGCGCCAGACTGGCACGCCTTTGCATACCACCACTAAGTTCAGCAGGATAACGATGCCCCAATCCGGCCAATCCTACTAAAGATAACTTGAAATCAACAATTTCGCGGATTTCTCTTTTACCCAAATCTGTGTATTCCTCCAAAGGTAAAGCTACATTTTGTGCCAGATTCAGTGAACTCCAAAGAGCACCGGATTGAAAGAGAACACCGAATCGACGACGGATACGTTCGATCGCCCCGGATTTTGTTTCAAATAACTGATCATCGTAGTAAATATTGCCTTTGCTTGCTATCTCAAGTCCGATCAAATGCTTCAGCAGTGTGCTCTTGCCGCAGCCACTTGCCCCCATCAGAATCTTGATTTCCTGAGGACGCACATTGAAGTTAAGATCGTTCATCACGACAAAATCGCCGTAAGCCATGGTAAGCCCTCGAACACAAATCTTATTTTGTTCCTGCTTCGATTCCATTTATATGCCTAAAATTTGAAAACTTACCGCAAAAATCGCATCAGCAATAACGATCCAGGTAATCGCAGTCACAACCGCTGAAGTCGCTGCATACCCTACTGCACTGGCATCTTTACCACTATTTAAACCACGGTAACAACCGGCCACTCCTACGATCAATCCAAATACGATACTTTTAGATATACCGCCCAGAAGATCACCGAGCGAAACTGCTTCCTTAATTTGGTTGATGTACTGCATCGAAGTTACATTTGAGATGCCAATAGCAACTGCCATACCACCGATAATCGAGATGAGATCTGCACATACACACAACAGAGGCATCATTAATATCAACGCGAAAATTCTTGGAAGTACCAGAAACTGCATTGGTGAAATACCAAAGCACACAAGCGCATTAACTTCTTCATTGACCTGCATACTTCCGATTTGAGCAGCATAGGCTGCTCCTGTACGTCCTGCCATAATAACACCTACCATTATTGCAGCCAGTTCTCGAGTCATCGCGACTCCAACAAGGTCCGCAACATAGACATCGGCTCCAAATTGTTGAAGTTGAATCACTCCAACAAAAGCGACAATCAATCCCATCAAAAAGCTCAACAAACTAACAATGCCCAAAGCATGTGGCCCAGTCGCCTGAAGCAATTCCAGAAAATCGCGTTTGCGCAGCTGTGAACGCCCGGTTACAAAAGCAAATACATCCGCACAAAAATTCCCGATGAATTCAAAATATCGAACAATACCCGCATAAACCAGAATGGTTTTTCTGCCAATGTTCTCAGACCAGCTAGCGCGAAGCCTGGCCGGGACTTCTTCCGCTTCAGGAACTGCAAACGATAAATCGATCATCTTTTTCACTCCATCAGGAAGTGATTTAAACTCAAAATTCAGACTCTTTTCATTCGCAAACTCATGACACAGCTTCGCAAAAATAAGCAACGCTGTGTCCCATTCTTCCAAATGAGCGCCGTCCAAACAAACAGATTCTACAGATTGTTCGGATGCCTCGTAAAATTCCCTCACTTTTAAAAATGACGGGCGATTCACTTTATAAAGCCAATTGCCTGACAGGCAAAGCATCAGTACAGATCCTTGAACCTGTATTTCCAAACCAGCGGTTACATCTGTGTCCGAATTAGATTTTGCAGGCATAAGCTATTATTTCATCAAGCGCCCATTACTTGATTTCAGGAAAATCCATTTCCGGAAGTGTTATACGTGCACGGGAACCCTTGGTGCCGTCCCCTTCTACCGTTGCACGCCTTTCGCCTTTGTGCATTCTTACTCGATGACCCGAAACTTTGCCCTGTTCATCTTCAACGACAACATTCCCCTCCAGCACGATTTCACCTTCGATCGGTCTGATTGTAGCTTTGTCAGCTACAGCTCTGCGCCCACTCTGCTCAAATATGATATCTTCATACGCATTAATAGTTTGGACCTTTATCTGTCTTTCGTCGTCCGATCCTTTTTCTTGTTCAACAATAATTAAATCCATGAGATTACAAGATGCCCTCAAATTGGTTCCTTCCACCGTGACTGAGTCTATGAAATTGATCAGGAAATGATCGGGATTTTCTGTCATTCGCAACGTTTCCGCTCTTACAATTGTTTTACTTTTAACGATCTCTGGTTTTTCAAAATCTGCATCACTTGCTTTTACTTCACCGATGTCTGGTTCTGATTCCTCGGGTCTCGATTTCTGTGTTTCTTCCATCAGTTGCAAACTTTCCGTACCCATATCCGGTAGTTCAGGCAATACAACCTGCGCAGACTGATCTGCAGAACTGCTCACCAATGCGGAGCCTTGTTTCAACTCCATGGTGTATCCTGTGATAATCGCTTTTTCGTGCTCCACCTTTGGATTACCCGATAGTACTGCCTGTTCTTTTCTCGGGTAAAAAACAATTCGTTCGCAGGTGGCCACTTGATTATCCTGCTTGATGTAGACAGACCCGGTTCCAGTTACTCGAACCACCTCTCCAAGACGAATATTGTTATTCGTGTCTTCGTTGGCAATGTCCGACTGCGTGTCGCCCTTTTCGCCGTCAGCGTTAGGATCCATGTATAGAGTTAAATCGTCAGTCTTCAACATCATCGAACCGGACATTACTTCAACAGACCCTTGAAAATTAAATTGATTTTCACTTTCAAACTCCTGCATTTTTATGGTTTCGGCAAGTATCACGGTCTCCTGACTTACCGCCACGTCTTTTACAATACCGAAACCTCCAGCCTGATAGACAATCATTTGCGCACGCCCGGACTCTTTGTTACTACTTACAATCAACAGTCCCTGTTCACTGTAAATAACATCACCGCT
>JBNKZP010000105.1:0-5673 GCA_050301675.1 Puniceicoccaceae bacterium | reverse complement strand
TTACCCGGAGCGGAAACAGTTAAAAATTTGGTAAATACATGCATTCTAAAATTATGACTCGCCATTGTGGCATTGCGTAAAATTCGTAATACGATCGTCTCATTTCTTGTTTTTTTGAAAAGATTTTGACTCTTTTCGTGGTGAATTATTCTTTTCTCGAACGTAAATGATGAGTGTAGGGCGATAGCTCTGTTGCTTACTCCGATTTGTTGGCTCCAAATTGTTTAATAAGGTTAGTTTCATAAATACCTCCAGCTTGGATTCGTGAAATATCGTCAACCCTCACTAGCATCTTACTTCTACATTTTTGCTGACGAGTTCCATATTCGTGTAGAATCAGAAAATCTTCATCTATCTCTTCGATTTCTCCAATATAGATATTATCAACTCCGTAACCTCCTAATGTGATACAAATGTGCCCATACCACTCATTCACTTCTTTTAATATATTACGAATGCAATCCAGCTTAAACATAGGTGGCTTGATTCTGTATGCTACTAAGGACTCAATTAGTTCTCTTTCATTTCCTGTCCATCGAATACGTGCAATGTCTTCATTTTCGACGATCAGGATACCTTCGGATCTGCCTTCATCATCGTAAGCTTCAAGATTTAAGTAAGTATCCGACTGCTGAATAATGTAGCCAAAAAATGACTCCTCAGCGTTGTCATCGTAAATTTCAACGAAGATAGAATTGTTAATAAGCCGATCAATGTACTTTGTTTTCATTTTCTTAGCCAACCGTAGAGGGTATGCACGGAGTAAATGTGGAACCGTAACAGAGTTGTCATATCCCGCCTTGTTAAACTTTCATTGTTCGACAACAATACCTGCCCCACAATCCCGAAAAGTGCATCCAGTCATCATCATGCTTCCTAAATTTGTTTCTTCGGGGGACGCTATAAATCTAAAACCACTTTTAGTGTACAAATCTGCTGATACTTCAATTTCATACTCATCCTCAGATTTGGCAGATTTCTTGATATCGCATAAAGTTTTTCCCGACTCTTTTTCGATCATCCAGTAATGGTGATATTCTTTCCTTATTTCAAAATTCTCTTCATCGCCTTGAACAATATTCCCGTTCCTGATGGTTGCAACTTTCCTTCCTTCTTTGGAATATACATCAAAGTCGATAGCCAATAGCCCATCTTCTTCTCTTCTTTTTAAACGGAAGAGATTCTCTCCTCTAACAACTATTATGTTCGGTGTATTGATGTAGTATTTGCCACCGATTTTAGCGGTGAATTTTTCAGGTGTGGTCCACATGTTTTCAAATTTTTCGTCTAACGTTGAGAATAGTCATGCAAGCCGGTGATGTTCAAGGTGCAAATGCTTTTCAGAAGTCTTTTGTCACGCACTCGCATTATCAGATAAAACAGATGAGCTAACACGGAGGCTTGGACTAAGTTCAATACCATTACATTTCTCAAAAAAAATTTGTTTTTTTAGCAAACTTTGCAGGTGAATAAGACCCAAAGATAAGTGCAATGCTCAATCAATCTGAAAGAAAACTTGGCGTCTTGGGGTCTTGAGCGAAGCGGGCGTGAGTCACTAGCGTATCCTCCGTTTTGAGTATTTCAGACTTTGTTTGCGGCTCTGCCGCTCTGTGCGAATTAGTGTATTCGTGGTTTCCAAAACAGAGCCCAAGCCTATTGCTCTTAAGGTTCATCAGTAGCACCGACAGCCTGGCTGAGCATCATAAAAATACTCATAGCAGGCAGGACTGCCGATTTTAAGCTTTCGTCAAATTGTTCCTGTGTCTTCGCAGTCTCGATCTTGGTCAATATGCCTTCAATCATTGTAAGCGCCCCCATGACCTGAGTCTTCTGTGCTTCAGTCTGTTCCGAAGATTTTGCTTTAAGTGCGGCAGTCATCTTTTCAAAGTTCATCGCCCAGTCGCTTTCCATTTCGGCAGGCACCCAGCGGTTTTCAACTTTGGTAAATACAACTTCCTTCGCTTCCTGACCAGGTACGGTGATCAACAAAGTCGCCTGTTGACCCTCTGACTTGATAACCGAAACAACTGTATTTGTATAGTCTTCAAGCTTTACCCCATCAACACTCAACTGTCCGATTGCATCCAGATACTCGATGCACTCAGAGATGGTTGTATCGAAAAATACTTCACCGTTGAAGTCACGCAAGCCTTCTGTCGATGACAGTTCGCTGGTCGCAATTGTTTTCATAAAGCCTGCCAGCGCGGGTAATTTCGCTTCAACCTGTGCCGGCTCTTCACCAGGGCCTTTTTTAATCAACTCTGAATTTGCTATAAATGCTTTCTGCTGTTCAATGATATCAGCCAGACGGGCAAACAGGGAAAAGCTTTTATCATAAACTTCCTTTTCCGTCTTGGAACCCACAAGGTGCATCAAATCATTGACGTCGCTTTGATACGATGTTGGCAATGCGCTCCAGATGATTTTACCATTACCTTTGGCAAATTCTGAAATAATGGTCTGCACCGCCGCATCAGGGCTGTCGGGTATTGCTCCCTCAGCATCGTCCGCTTTTTTGCTACAGGCTGAAAGTAACAAAGCGCCTGAAATAATGATACCGGTAACGGTTTTCTTGAAGAATGAAGTTTCCATAACTATTTGAATTATTTTTAGATTACGTTGAAAGGTTGATGAAGACTAAGAGTAAGATCAAGAGTAAGAGTAAGACGGAGTAATCGCGAAAGATAGCAATTCGTTTGCTGCAATTAAACCTACACGCATCAATACTTGAAGTCTCCTTTAACTGTTGACTAACTCCATCAATCTGCAAATCAAACAACGCAAAACCATGCACGCAACCGTATCGATTCATGACGTCATGCCACATACGCTTAATGGTATACATGCACTTGCTGAACTTGTTCCCGATCAGCAAAAGCCTAAAGTACTCTTGCTGGTAGTGCCGGGAGTTGAGTGGTCTTCAGAGCAAATCGCCACACTGAAACAGCTTTGCGAAAAAGGATTCCCCCTGGCAGGTCACGGCTGGCAACATCGCGCACCCTACATTCGAGGTACTTACCATCGTCTACACAGCTTATTTGTATCCAGAAAAGTTGCGGAACACCTAAGCTACTCAAGAGAAGAACTTAACGACATGCTTTGGCGAAACTACGATTGGTTCGCACAGAAAAAACTACCTTCTCCAAAAACCTATGTACCGCCGGCCTGGGCAATGGGACAACTCAAATACGAAGATTTAAAAGCGCTGCCCTTTCGCTACTACGAAAACACCCGAGGATTGTACGACAGTCTTACGGACAACTACAAACGCCTTCCTCTGGCAGGCTTTGAAGCAGACACGAGGCTTCGCAAATTTTGCCTCCGTCCCTGGAACGCCTTAAACCGCTGGCTTGCTTCCCCAACCAAACCATTGCGCATCTCTCTACATCCCTATGATCTTGAATATCGACTCGGCCAACAATTGCGCCAATTTATTAAAGCCATTGAAAATTGGTACTCTGTAGACGATATATTTGATCCCGAAACCCTGACAAATTGATGCGATTAACCCAACAAGAAAGATTCAGCTTAACAATTCTACTGCTGGTATTTGTACTGGCGCTGATTGGTTATATTTTGTTTTAGCACAAATGGTCGATACAAAACAATTGGACCAATGGGATCAGCAACACTCCTGGCATCCGTTTAGCCAGATGCAGGAATATTGTTCATGGCCCAGGCTACAAATCGAACGTGGTGAAGGCTGTTGGTTATGGGACAGTGAAGGCAATCGCTACCTGGATACGATTGCTTCGGTATGGACAAATACTTTTGGGCACAACGATCCGGAACTCAATGCAGCGCTTAAGGCCCAGTTGGAAAAAATTGCTCACAGTACCTATCTGGGACTTAGCCATCCGGTAGCAGCACAGCTTGGTTACCAACTTTGCAAAGCAGCGCCCGAAGGACTTGATCGGATTTACTACTCAGACAATGGCTCGAACGCGATTGAAATAGCGCTCAAACTTTCCTATCAATATTGGCAACACAAAGGTCAGCCGCAGCGCAAACGCGTCATCGGTATGCAAGGTGGTTATCACGGTGATACAATCGGTACGATGGCCGCTGGTAACTCGGGACGCTTTCACGAACGATTCAAGCCGTGGTTTCTCGACAGCTGGCACTTCCCTGCTCCGCAGTGTCATCGCTTGAACGGCGAAGTCTTAATGGCTGACACCGATCACAGCCTGCAAACACTTGAAAACTATCTGAAGGAAGAAGCACACAAAGTCGCCTGTTTGATTGTGGAGCCTTTTGTGCAGGGCGCTGCCGGTATGATGCAACAACCGGACGGCTTTCTAAAATCGATCGAAACGCTTTGTCGAAAGTATAACATCCATCTTATCCTCGACGAAGTTTTTGTTGCTTTTGGCCGACTCGGTACACTTTACGCCTGCGAACAAGAGGCTGTTACCCCTGATTTTCTCTGTCTTGCCAAAGGGATGAGCGCTGGTTATCTGCCCTTGGCGGCAACTCTGATTCAATCTGAAATATACGATGCTTTCCTTGGGGAATGGACTGAAGATCGAACATTCTTCCATGGTCATACCTTTACGGCTAATCCGCTGGCCTGTGCGGTCGCTCTCAAGAATTTCGAAAAACTCAATGCCTTGATTGCATCCGGCTCTCTCTCCAAAACAATTACTGTATTTGGTCATCAGCTTGCCGAAAAACTGTTGCCGCATCCAAATGTTGTCAAAATCCGACAGCATGGGCTCACTGCCTCTGTTGAACTAGGGCCTGCAAGCGGTTCGCAGGAATGGCAGATTGAGGCACGTATGGGCTGGCAGGTCTGCCTGGCAGCACGCGCGCATGAACTAAGCCTGCGCCCATTGGGGGACAGCCTGCTGCTGGTTCCACCACTGATCATCTCACCGGAAGAAATCACCTTCATGTGCGAACGGATACTACGTACGCTTGATGAATTTTGCGCTACTTGATTTTCAGGGTGTAGAAATCGAATTAACCTTAAAAGAGCAGCAGACTTAGGTTCTGCTTTGTGGCCCACTAATTCGCACGAATTTACCTAGAGCGGCAAAACCGCAACAAAAAGCAGAAAGCCTGAAAGCTAGGGAAACGCTATATCTCACGCCGTTTCGACAAGCTAAAGCCCTGAGCAAAAGCCGAAGGGCGAAGCCGCGAAGAGCGCGAAGTTTTTTCTTTTAACTGCATAAAACCTGGTTCTTCGCAGATGTCAGTTTGCAGTGACAATGAGTTTTTCTTTAGCCACGGATATACGGGTATGCGGTCAATCAAGTAAAAAGTTTCATTTTTTTAAAATAATGTTCAATAAATTCATTTCTTTCCTGAAAGCCCATGTCTTTAAGGTTTTCTTTACCCAGTAGTGTAGCAAGCTTGAGCAGTTTGACCTCTAAATGCTTACTAATTTCTGTTAATGTAGTGAAGTGACCTTTCAATAAATGCCAGATTGCCACAGTCAACTTGCGAGCCACTGCTGAGACAGCTACGTTGCGTGTTTTCTTCATTGCCAGTTTCCAACCCCATTTGTGCAAGGGGGAAGTTCTTTGTGTCATTGCGTTCTGGGCTGACTGGATCAGCAACGCTCGTACATCGCCCCGGCCTGCCTTGCCGATACCTCGTTCATACCCTTTGGCGTTGTTGCCAGACTGCACTTTGCGCGGAGACAGTCCGAAGTAACCCACAAGCTTTTTC
>JBNKZP010000104.1:0-5706 GCA_050301675.1 Puniceicoccaceae bacterium | reverse complement strand
TGCTAAAGAGAAGAGTAGCAAAGAAATACCTTTTGTTGTCGCTCGAGTTGTCCTACAGGATTTTACCGGCGTTCCACTGCTCGTCGACCTCGCCGCGATGCGAGATGCAGTTTCTGCACAAGGCAAAGATCCCTCTATCATTGAGCCACTGGTGCCAGTTGACCTCGTTATCGATCATTCGGTTCAGGTGGATCGCTCCGGATCAGCCAATGCATTTCTTGAAAATCTGAAATTTGAGTTCAACCGCAACAAAGAACGTTATCAGTTTCTCAAATGGGGCCAGCAGGCCTTTGACACCTTTAGCGTGGTGCCACCGGCGATTGGCATTGTCCACCAGGTAAATCTTGAATACCTGGCGAAGGTTGTCTTTGAAAAAGATGGTGTTCTTTACCCGGACACTCTGGTTGGCACCGATTCGCACACAACGATGATCAACGGCCTCGGTGTCGTTGGCTGGGGTGTTGGAGGCATTGAAGCAGAATCCGGAATGTTGGGTCAACCGGTTTACTTCCAGACGCCTGAGGTGGTGGGCGTGCATCTCAGCGGCGACCTTGCCGAAGGCACCACAGCCACCGACTTCACCCTGCGTATTACCGAGATGCTGCGTGAGGCAAAAGTGGTTGGCAAATTTGTCGAATTTTATGGAGAAGGCGCGGCTAAACTGAGCCTCGCAGATCGTGCAACTGTTGCAAATATGGCGCCCGAATATGGAGCGACCATGGGCTTTTTTCCAGTCGATGAGCGATCACTCGAATACCTGCGTCTGACCGGTCGCGATGAATCACAGGTTCAACTCGTTAAAGATTATTACGAGGCGCAAGGTCTGTTCGGCATCCCTAGAAAAGGAGAGATTGATTATTCGGTAAATCTCGAACTCGACCTTAGTACGGTTGTGCCATCCGTATCCGGCCCCAAGCGCCCGCAAGATCGCATCGACGTTCCGGTGCTGAAAAAACGATTCAAACAGTTGTTGAGCATGCCGGTTGCTGAAGGCGGATTTGGAATCCCCGAACAAGAGCACAGCAAAAAAGTTCGTGTTTCCGCTTCGGTTGCTGCCGGTGGACGTGATGAAGGCGAAGCTCCGGTGGCCGTCGTTGAGACAGAACTTCCGGAAATTGCGCATGGCCAGGTATTGATCGCTGCAATCACCTCCTGCACCAACACTTCCAACCCGTCTGTTATGGTTGCCGCCGGCCTGGTAGCGCGTAAAGCAGTAGCTCGCGGATTAAGCGTCAATCCTCTCATAAAGACATCTCTGGCTCCCGGCTCGCGTGTCGTTACTGACTACCTCGAAGCAACTGGCCTACAAAAAGATCTCGATGCACTCGGCTTCAACCTTGTTGGCTATGGCTGCACAACCTGTATTGGCAACTCCGGTCCGCTGGATCCAGCAATTGAAGATACCCTGAAAAGTGGCAACCTGATAGGCGCATCCGTACTATCCGGAAATCGTAACTTTGAAGCACGTGTGCATGGCGCACTCAAAGCTTCTTTCCTGATGTCACCGCCACTGGTTGTAGCGTACGCACTGGCCGGGACTGTTGATATTGATCTTCAAAAAGATGTCATCGGCCACGATTCGGACGGCAACCCGGTTTATTTGAAAGACCTTTGGCCCAGCAGGGAAGAAATTGAAAGCCTTGTATTGTCAGGTCTGAAGCCTGAAATGTTTAAACGCAAGTATAGCGATCTCAATGACGCAAATCCTGAATGGAATGCAATCGAGTCATCCAAAGGCGACACTTACAAGTGGGATTCTGCGTCTACATACATACAAAGTCCGCCCTTCTTTGAAGACTTTGGTATGAAACCGGGCGACATAACAGATCTGGTCGATCTTCGCCCCCTGGCGATCGTTGGCAATTCCATTACTACGGACCACATTTCGCCCGCCGGCGCCATCAAACCAGACGGTCCTGCAGGTCGCTTTCTCGCAGAAAACGGAGTCAGCCAGAAAGACTTCAACAGCTTTGGCTCACGTCGTGGTAATGACCGCATCATGACGCGTGGTACTTTTGCCAATGTGCGCTTCAAAAACAAGATGGCTGACGGTAAAGAAGGCGGATACACAAAGCTTATGCCCGAAGGTACTCTCATGGACATTTATGATGCCTGCCAGGAATACAAAAAGCGGGAGACCGCCCTGATCGTCATTGCCGGTGAAGACTATGGCATGGGAAGCTCCCGGGACTGGGCAGCAAAAGGCACTGCGCTGCTTGGCGTAAAAGCCGTTGTCGCAAAAAGTTTCGAACGCATTCACCGCAGCAACCTCATCGGCATGGGTGTCCTTCCCCTGCAGTTCAAAGATGAAATCGATGATAAGACCCTTGGCCTGAATGGTGAGGAAACGTTTTCACTACTAGGTCTAAACAACGACCTGAAGCCCGGGCAGACCGTACCTATGGAGATAAAAAAACCAGATGGCAGTAAGCAAACCGTCGATCTTGTATTGCGTATCGATACTGATATCGAAGTTGATTACTACCGTCACGGAGGAATCCTTCACTACGTCCTGAGAGACATCGTTAACGAATCCTAATACATCTTTTGCTCCCCTGATTGCATAGTATGGATAAGCCACAACAGCCAACTTTTCTAGTCAGCGCTTATTCGGATCCTGTGATTGTTCAAATCAATGGGAAGGCAAACTATTTGAACTGTAATTCATTTCGAGAGTTCATTGAAAAAATAGTTGAGGAAGGAAACGGGCACGTCGTGCTTGATTTCAAAGAATGTACAGGTATGGACAGTACTTTCCTTGGGATTTTAACGGGGACCGCACTGGCACTACGCCAGCAATCGCCTGCCGGCATACTGATCCTCTGCAACCTAAGTGAACGAAACCATGATCTGGTTTATAATCTGGGACTACAAAACCTTCTCACGATTGACGAAGACCTTCTCGAAGTGGTTGATACTGCCAAGAGAGAGCAATTTTCTGCACTTAGGAACATGGAAGTATCGGATGCCAAAGAAATACTTAAAGCACATGAAAATCTAGTCAAAGCCGACGAAGAAAATGCCGCCAAATTTCAAGACGTCATTGCCTTCTTAAAAAACCAGGCCGAAGACAGTGATTTAAACTGAGCATATAGTACTACTGTGTTAGACATGCACGGATTTGAATCATAAGGCACCAAATTTGCCATGTTCTTTTTTTTAGGAGTATTGACTGGAATCTTAGGCACATGGCTACTGCTCACTGAGAAGTCCAGACAGATAAAGATTCTCGAAGAAGAGAAGCAAATTTTAAGACAGGAAAAGCAAATCGTTGTCGAGTTCATGCACAACATGGTCAAAGCAGTTACCAAAGGTAACGACCGTACGGCCATGTTTCAGAGTATGCTCCACGCTGCAATCCTCAGCACCGGGGCGATGAGCGCCTGCATTTTTGAGAAGCTCAAAGACGATAGTCTGCAGGGCGTTGCAATCGAAGGACTATTTCCACCGCAACGCGAACTTCCCGAAGAGTACAAATCACAAATGACCACCCGAACCGAACTTTTGGAAAAGATCCTTCGTTCCGAAAATTTTAAAATGGGTGAAGGACTGATCGGCCAGGTCGCTCAATCCAGGCAAGCAGAATTGATCCCCGATGCAAAAAAAGACCCGCGTATTGTAAGGCACAAAGATCCGGCCCTGAAAATTCGATCTATTATCGTTGCTCCCGTATTGTTTCAGGACACTCTCATCGCCGTGCTTGCTGTTGCCAACCCGGCAAATGAACTCCCCTTCACGGAAACTGATTTTTCTCTGGTCGAGTCACTTGCCGAACAGATGGGACTGGCGATTCACAATAGCGATGCAATGCAGCTACAGATCGAGAAAAACAAGCTGGATCTGGATCTGGAACTTGCGGGTAACGTGCAAAGCCTGCTATTGCCCCGCACCTTCCCAACCTCTAATAAGCTTGAGTTTGCCGCACATTATATTGCTGCCCAAAAAGTCGGCGGTGATCTTTATGATGTGTTTGCAATAGATGATAACCGTACCGGTGTAGCTATCGCCGATGTCTCCGGGAAAGGTATATCAGCTTCTATCCTGATGGCTATTTGTCAGACAAATCTCCGCCACGTTTCACAACAAAGAGACAAACCCGCCGAGGTATTGAAAATGATCAACAGACAAATGCAAGGCACCATGCGCATCGACATGTTCATCACGATCGTCTATGCAGTTATTGATCAGGAAAAGGAAACAATAACATTTGCCCGCGCCGGGCATGAGCTACCTCTTTTCTATCATCGCACGAACGACAGCTCTGGCACCGTAGAAGCCGTCAAGTCCAACGGAATGGCGCTTGGAATGGTACCTCCGGAAATTTTTGATGCGACCATCGAAGACATAACCGTCCCCTTCCGCAAAAATGATGTTCTCGTGCTCTACACCGATGGAGTAACTGAAAGTGTAAATGATGAAGGTGAAGAATATTCTGAAAAGCGCCTCACCGAAATCCTCAAAAAATACGGCAGTGGCACCGCTCAATTTCTTTTGAATCACATTGTAAAAGACGTTCATGACTTTTCAGCCAAAGCCGGGCAACCCGACGACTTTACTTTAATCACTGTTAAACACGTTTAAGGTGACATATTGCAAGTCTTCCTGAATAGCTTTCATCATATGGGAACGAATATCGCTCGAGAAGAAACGAGATCGACTCTGCAATGTAAATATTGATCCGGGTTCTTCAGCTAGGGAGAGTACCGATAAAAAACGGACCATCAGCTTGGGATGCGACTCCAGTCCTTTTAAAAGAAGGCGTTGATCGGCAGCTAGCGTGAACTTCGTCCTGGCAGTCAGAATTGTCAGAAGCAGACACCTGAATTTATCGCCGGATACATGGCAATGATTGATGCCCTTAGTTTGAGTGGACAGACCTTATTGCGTTTTGACAGTGGCAACGATGCAGAAGAAAACTTTGCTCGCTTTCAACCTGTTACGCTCAGTCAGTCAGGAGGTTATTAAACGTGCCGAGCTTGCCCCGGTAAAAATCAAAGTTCAGCGCTGGCGACTGAAAACAGTTTTGCAAAACATCATTTACTGCGCCGTGCGCATCGTCCACCATGGCCGAGAGATTCAATTACACTTCGGCAAATGTTGTGCCTGGTTTGATGTAATCGCTGAGATAGCACACGCAAAAAATCAACCAAAGTGAGCAAAAGTCTGCAAAACTTGACTCTCCGCTGTTGTGTGGGGATACCTCGTAGTTATCGACTACAAAAAAGGCAACATTATAGGTTTTTCAAAGTAAAGGCCTGCTTGTTGGCATCAGTAATCTGGAGAAATCAGAAATTTGCGTGCAAAGTTAGCAAACAATGAACAGAGAAATAACAGTTTTGACCGATTTTAGAATTATCTCACGGATTCAGGTTTTTGACTAGAAATGTATGATTTTGTTTGTTTGTAAGACTTCCAGGCAAACTTATCGAAAATACACCATAACATCTTCCTAGCAAAAGTAGTTTTATCCACCGGTTTACCTGTTTGCTTGTTTGTTCTTAAATCATATAAAGAACCTCTTATAAATCTACGACTGATATTTACACTCTGTTTAAATATCAGTATCCAATATGGCATTTTTTTCCATTTTAGAAAATCATCATAAATATCTCGTGAAAGTGCATTAATCCACATATCGGCAATTTTATCGATTGTGAACTCTTCTGCTCTTTTCTTCGAGTTAGCGACCATTTTTTCATAAAGTAC
>JBNKZP010000103.1:0-5812 GCA_050301675.1 Puniceicoccaceae bacterium | reverse complement strand
AAAAAGTTGCAGGTAAAACAAACGAATCAATTACAACACCGTCGGAATATCGTGAAATTGAGATCAAACATGTAGATACCAGCCCCTATCAGCCCCGCCGAGAAATCGATTCAACACAGGTCGAAGAGCTTGCTGAAAGTATTCGTGCAGAAGGTCTGCTACAACCAATCGTTGTTCGAGCAAAGGGTAAGCGGTACGAACTGATTGCCGGAGAGCGTCGGTTGCGTGCTTTCAAATTTTTAAACCGAAAAACAGTGCCTGCACGCGTGATTGATGCGAGTGATGCATCCTCAGCGACACTGGCATTGATCGAGAATTTGCAGCGGGAAAATTTGAATCCAATAGATGAAGCTCTCGGCTACGCAAGTCTTGTACGTGATTTCGACCTTACCCAGGAAGCTGTTGCCGAGCGAGTCGGAAAAGGGCGTGCCTCGGTAGCCAACGCACTGCGGCTTTTATCACTAGGAGTAGAAATTCAGGGATTTTTGAGCCGCCGGCTCATTTCTACAGGTCATGCAAAAGTATTATTGAGTCTGGACAATGAAGAACAGCGTAATTTGCTCGCCCGCCGTATCATAGAAACCGGAATGAGCGTTCGTGAAGCCGAACAGCAAGTGCGCAGTCTGAAAAAACGTACGACCAGCGCCAAGAAAAAATCACCAAAATCTGCCGAGACAGAGCAGGCAGTTGTTCGCGATTTGGAAAAGCGTATCGGAGAACATTTCAACACGCGCTGTAAATTGAAGCACGGCACAAAAAAAGGGACACTCACAATTGAGTATTTTGGCAATGACGATTTAGAGCGCATCCTTGAAAAACTCGGCATCCACAGTCAATAGGCCATGGTAAATTACAAAAAAATAGTCGCTTGCACTACAGAGTCAAAATTACCAACTTGCAAGAATGCCTCCTAACAGAAATCACCCAAACGACGATAACCTCGAATTTGAGTTGGATATGACAGCCGACTCCTCCAGACTGCAAACTCCCGCAGATGATGGAAATCAGCGAAACGATGATCTATTCGCCCTGCAATTGCACTCCGGTCATGTCGATGAAATGTTTAGCGGCTGGTTTCTCGACTATGCCAGCTATGTAATACTGGAACGCGCCGTTCCACATGCAAACGATGGGCTAAAGCCTGTGCAAAGACGCCTCCTGCATTCCATGCGCGAACTGGAAGACGGACGCTACAACAAGGTGGCAAACATCATCGGCAACACGATGAAATACCATCCGCACGGCGATGCCTCCATTGGCGATGCCCTGGTACAGCTCGGACAAAAAGAATTACTGATCGACACCCAGGGAAACTGGGGCAATACGCTCACCGGCGATTCCGCAGCAGCGCCCCGCTACATTGAAGCACGCCTGTCAAAGTTTGCCCTGGATGTCGTATTCAATCCCAAAACAACTAACTGGCTCGCATCGTACGACGGTCGCAACAAAGAACCCGAAACACTTCCGGTAAAGTTCCCGCTCCTGCTCGCCCAGGGCGCAGAAGGTATCGCAGTGGGTCTCTCCTGTAAAATACTCCCACACAACTTCAATGAACTGATTGAGGGCTGTATCGCCCTGTTGCGAAGACAAACACCCGAACTCGTGCCGGACTTCCCGACAGGCGGAATTGCCGACGTCTCCGAATACAACAACGGTAAACGTGGTGGCCGCGTAAAATGCCGTGCACGCATTGAGACTCGAAAAAAGAACCTGTTGGCAATTACTGAACTTCCATTTGGCAAAACTACGACTTCACTCATCGATTCCATTCTCGCCGCCAACGATAAAAATAAAATAAAAATCCAACGCGTTGAGGACAATACCGCCGACAAAGTCGAAATCCTCGTTTACCTGCCTTCGGGAGTCGATGCCGAAACTGCAGAACAGGCACTGTATGCCTTTACCGATTGCGAAGTTTCGATTTCGACCAACATTTGTGTCATTGAGCACGATAAACCACACTTTTACTCAGCGCTGGATCTGCTCTACCTGACGACTGAAAAGACACGTGAACTACTAAAACTTGAACTCGAAATCGAACTGCGAGAGCTTGAGGAAAAATGGCATTTCTCCTCGCTCGAAAAGATTTTTATCGAAGAGCGAATCTATCGTCGTATCGAAGAAGAAGAAACCTGGGAAGCAGTGATCAAAACTGTTGATGTCGGGCTGGAGCCATTCAAAGACCGACTCAACCGCGCAGTCACCCGCGACGATATCCTGCGCCTGCTGGAAATCAAAATTAAGCGCATTTCAAAATACGACTCCAAACGCGCCGATGAGTTGATCAAAGACCTCGAGTCCGCGATCGAAAACGCTCAAAAGCACCTGAAGGAACTCACTAAATACACAATCCGCTGGTTCAATGAGATTCAAAAGAAATACGGCAAAGACCATACACGCAGAACAGAGTTGGCATCGTTTGAAAAAGTAGTCGCCCACGAAGTCGTGATTGCCAATGAAACGCTCTACGTCGACCGCAAGGAAGGGTTTGCCGGAATCGGCATGAAGAAGGACGAAGTCGTCTGCAAGTGCTCAACACTGAGTGATGTTCTCACGATTAATCAGGAAGGGAAACTGATCGTGTCCAGAGTCAGCGAAAAAGCTTTTTTCGGTAAAAACATACTCTACATCGACCTTTTCAACCGCAACGAACCCAACGAACTGGCATTCTGCATGGTGTATCGCGATGGCAAGAGCGGCCCGACTCTGGCAAAGCATTTCACCATCGGGGGAATTACCCGCGACAAAGAATACGATCTTACCAAAGGCACTCCCGGCTCCCGAATTCTCTATATCTCTAGCTATCCTGTCGAAAACGGAGAAGCGGATGCGGTAAAGGTAAACCTAAAACCAGCACCCCGCCTCCGTAAGACCGAAGAAGAGGTCTTCTTCCGTGATCTCACCGTACGCGGACGCGGCAGCGGCGGCAACATCGTCACCAAAAACCCAGTCCGCAACGTAGTCCGTCTTCCCAAATCGGCGCTGAAAGAAAATTCTTGAACAGATTTCAGCATATGCCTTCCTGCGGATGCTGTACTTCTAAATTATATTCAAATGCGAATTCTTGTAATCGAAGATTATATCCCGTTGCAAAAAAGCATTGTGGAAGCGCTATATGAGGCGGGCTACGTTGTCGATTCAACAGGAACCGGGGACGAAGGACTCTGGTACGCGACAAATCACGCTTATGATACAATTGTTTTGGATATTATGTTGCCCGAAATAGATGGCCTGACGATTCTCCAAAATTTGCGCAAGCTGGCAAACAATACTCCGGTAATCATTATCAGCGCACGAGATGCAGTGGATGATCGTATAAAGGGACTCGACTGTGGAGCCGATGATTACCTGGTGAAACCGTTTGCCCTGACCGAGTTGCTGGCAAGGGTGCGCTCGCGGACTCGTCAACGCTATGGAGTTAAATCTCCGAAAATAGAGATTGGTGATTTAACCATCAATACACTCACCAAACGAGTTTCGATCAACGGCCTGGAGGTGAAATTAACCTCGCGCGAGTATAGCCTGCTAGAGTATCTTGCCGTGCGCTCCGGAGAAGTTGTTTCCAGGCAGGATATCTGGGATCATGTCTACGAATATTACGAAGACGCATCAAGCAACACAGTCGATGTTTATGTAGGCTATTTGCGAAAAAAACTGAAATCAGCTTCCCCACACCGCTATTTACACACGCGTCGTGGGCACGGCTATTTGCTGGAATACGAGGAAGCAGACCATTGAAATCAATTCAAGCAAAACTGATTTGTTATGTTAGCCTAGTCATTATTTTTGTGCTGGTGGCAGGATCCATATCCATTTACCGAAGTGTTAAAACTTCTCTATACAACGAAATCGACACAAATTTAATCAGTATCCTGAGCCTTGAGTTACTTGAAATTGAGATTAGCGGTAGCACTATTGAACACGAGTGGTTATTTGATTTAGAAAGTGACGCACAGCGTCGTTTAAAAGATTACATTCAGGTTTGGAACTTCAAGACCGGTGAAACCCTGCGTTCACCGGCTCTCAAGGAAGCAGACCTGCCGAGGGTCGAAGCAGATCAGAAAGGCTTACGTTTTTGGAATGTGACCTTGGACAACGGACTTCATCTCCGAGTTGTGGGAACCTGCTTTATCCCAGAAGTTGATGATGAAGTCGCGGCAACGGTTCGGCCAGAGGACTTTCTGTTCGCAATGAGCATCGCGCACTCAACTGAAAATGCCGACAATACACTATCGGGGTTGTTGCAAACATTGGCGCTTGGATTGATCATCGCTGTTTTACTGAGTATAACAGTTGTCAGCTTTGTGATACACAAATCGCTTCAGCCAATTATGGAACTGGAAGAACAGGTGGATCGCGTTGATGTTAACAATCCAGAGTATAGCTTTATACTTCCGAAAACGTTCCCTCATGAATTGAAAGGCTTGGTCGATCGCTACAGCGAGCTATTTGCAAAAATTGAAGCTGCCAGAAATCGTGAGCGACATTTTGCTTCAAATGCCGCTCATGAACTGCGTACGCCATTGGCTGGGATTGAAGCGATATTGGAACAGGCTATTTCCAAAAAGCGAAACGAAGAAGAGTATGAATCACGAATTGCAGAGGCATTAGAGATATCGAAACAGATGAGTGATATGGTCAACCGCCTGATGCATTACACCCGACTTCAAAGCGGTGCCGAAGAGGTCCAATTATCAAAGGGCACCCTTCGAGACTTAATTGAAAAAAGGTTGCTTCAAAATGCCGACTTGATCGATCAAAAAAGGTTACAGATAGACTGCAAACTCCTTGCCGGTGATAGTGTATTCAAAAGTGATTTTCTACTTTTGGATATGCTCATTGGTAACTTAATCAATAATGCTGTCGTTCATTCTATTGCTGAGTCAGAGGTTACAATACTTGTAGAAGAAACGGGGGAATCCCTTACAGTACTCATATCAAATGCAGTGCGTGGCTTATCCAATGAAGCATTGAAGCAAATCTTTGAACCGTTTTACCGTCACGATACGTCCAGAACAGGAAACGGAGCGCATTCAGGCATCGGGTTGGCCCTATGCCATGACATTGGAGTTTTGCTACATTTAAAATTGAATGCTTTTATTCCGGTGAAAGGACGGTTCTGTATTCGGGTAACTATCCCCAAATTCGGGTTCGAGCAGACTTAGATGTTTTCACCGGGCTTGACACAAATATTCTGGTTTATGCCGTCGACTCTACACCAGCTAATTCGGAAAAGAAAGCAACGGCACTTGGACTCATTGAGAAAGCTGATTTTGGCCTTTCTACTCAGATCATGCAGGAATTCTATGTTACTGTAACACATAAGTTTAAAAAGCCGTTGTCCTCTGAAGAAGCAACTTTATTTCTGGAGCAATTGAACGCATTCCCGGTAATCTCAACTGATTACCAGATCGTAACCGAAGGTATAAGAAATTCAATCGAGCATCAAATATCTTACTGGGATGGCGCAGTTCTAGCGGCAGCAGAAAGACTTAAGGCCAGCATCCTTTATTCCGAAGATTTAAACCATGGTCAACTGTATGGCACCACAACGGTGATCAATCCCTTCTATTGAGAAGCTTAAGCCCTGAGTAAAATTTTCACCAATCGGCTATTCAATGCCAGTTCGCTTTTTTCATGAGAAGTTTGGTTTTCTCATCATTCTCTCATTTAACTCCTGATATTCTTGGAAAGCTTTTAAGGACAGTGGTAAATGGAACTGATCATTGATGTTGTTATTCAATAGAAACTTTGTGATAGATATATTCTTATTTTTTGCATAAGAGTATAATCTTGAGAATTTGTGCCGAAG
>JBNKZP010000102.1:0-5823 GCA_050301675.1 Puniceicoccaceae bacterium | reverse complement strand
CTCATAAGCTTGACTCTATTATCGCATAAAATGTATTCGTGCTTATTCGTGACATTAGTGGACTCAATTTTCTTAGCAAACTTCGCGCAACTTAGCGGGCAAAAATTTATGAGTACAGAAATATTAACAAAAACAGACTATAGGGTAAAAGACATTTCACTTGCTGACTTCGGGCGCAAGGAAGTTGAGATTGCTCAATATGAAATGCCGGGATTGATGGCTACCCGTGAGAAATATGCCGTGGAGCAGCCATTGAAGGGTGTACGAATAATGGGCTCGTTGCACATGACAGTACAAACGGCAGTTTTGATCGAAACGTTGAAAGAATTAGGTGCAGATGTACGCTGGTGCTCGTGTAATATTTTTTCCACACAGGATCATGCCGCTGCATATGTCGCTAAATATCTGGATGTTGCTGTGTTTGCCTGGAAGGGTGAAACGCTCGAGGAATACTGGTGGTGCACCGAACAGGCGCTTACCTGGCCTGATGGCTCGGGGCCACAGCTCATTGTCGACGATGGTGGAGATGCAACTTTGTTAATCCACAAAGGTAAGGAACTGGAGGATGGTAGCGACTGGGTGAATTCAAACTCCAGTAATATGGAAGAGGCAGTTATCAAAAGCTTATTGAAGAAGATTCATGCAAAAAAGCCAAACCACTGGAATGAAGTCGTCAAAGATTGGAAAGGTGTTTCCGAAGAAACAACGACTGGGGTGCATCGATTGTACGAAATGCATAAAGCTGGCAAACTGCTGGTTCCTGCAATCAACGTGAATGACTCTGTTACCAAGTCGAAGTTTGATAATCTCTACGGTTGTCGTGAGTCTTTGCTTGATGGCATCAAGCGAGCAACAGATGTTATGATTGCCGGTAAAGTAGGTGTTGTTTGCGGCTATGGTGATGTCGGCAAAGGCTGCGCTGCGGCTCTCAAGGGAATGGGCGCTCAGGTTGTGGTAACGGAGGTTGATCCAATTTGTGCACTACAGGCAGCAATGGAAGGTTACCGCGTGCTTACTGTAGAAGATACTCTTGGGTGGGGGGATATCTATGTAACGACGACCGGAAACTTTGGCATCATTACCGCAGAACATATGTCCTGGATGAAAGACCAGGCAATTGTCTGTAACATAGGTCACTTCGATAATGAAATTGAGGTAGATGCTCTTAATGAGATGCCAGGTGTGGATGTCGAAGTGATCAAACCAGACGATCAGGGGGCAGTCGACAAATACACATTTCCCAACGGTCACAGCATTTATTTGCTGGCAAAAGGTCGCTTGGTAAATCTGGGCTGTGCAACAGGCCATCCATCTTTTGTGATGTCAAATAGCTTTACCAATCAAGCGCTTGCACAAATTGAACTATGGAAAAATGTCGAAAAGTATACGCCTGGAGTTTACATTCTGCCAAAGCACATTGACGAAGAGGTTGCGCGTCTGCACCTGGAAAAGATCGGCTGTAAGCTCACGACTTTGACACGAAAGCAGGCAGATTACATTGGCGTTCAGCAATCCGGACCTTTCAAATCAGAACATTATCGCTACTAGATTCAGATCTCTGGGCATATGGGCTTTCAAGCCTTTTGTCACTCGGGATTACTTAAGAAATCTAAGTTTCCTCATCAAAAACGCCCTCAGCAAGATCCATATTCGAATGCACAGCTTTGACATCGTCGAGATCTTCTAATGCCTCAATCAATCGAAGGATTTTACTAGCACTTTCTTTATCATCAATCGGCACTAGGACATTCGGTAAGTAAACAAGATCGGATTCTTCAGTTTCAATCTTTCGTTCGCTTAGAGCCTGAGAAACTGCGTCATACTCAGTCATCGGGCAGATAACCTCAAAATAGTCACCCTCATTCTTTATATCTTCCGCACCGGCTTCCAGGGCTACATCCATCAAAGTTTCTTCATCCGTTTGTTTTGCATCAATGATGAACTGTCCTGCCCGATCAAATTGAAATGCCACCGCACCTACACCGGCGAGATTACCGCCGTTTTTGCCCATTATGCTTCGCACTTCCGAGGCAGAGCGGTTTTTGTTGTCAGTTGTAACTTCTACAATCAATCCAACTCCACAAGGTGCATAACCTTCGTAAACGATTTCTTCATAGACTACACCCGGTAACTCACCCGTTCCCTTTTTGATCGCTCGATCAATATTGTCAGACGGCATGTTCGCCTCTCTTGCTTTTCCAATAACTGTACGCAGGCGCGGATTTGTCGTTGGATCGCCTCCACCTGCGCGTGCCGCAAGGGTCAAATCTTTGCTTATAACGCTAAAAATTTTACCGCGTTTGGCATCGGCAGCACCTTTTGCGCGTTTGATTGTGGCCCATTTACTGTGTCCTGACATTTTTTGAAATTTATGTGAATGTTAAATAGTTTTTGAAGCACTATTACGTTCTCTTAGATTTTTTGCCAGACAAGTTTTTGCGTTTTTTTGTATTAACTGGAGCAACTGGTTCTTCATCTGGCAGACGATTTATCATCTTCTGTTGAAGTATGGTTAAAAAGTTTTGTACTGTCCAATAAAGGACAAGACCTGACGAAAAATTATAAAGAAATATTAGAAAGATAAAAGGCAGAAACTTAAATATTTTTTGCTGTGCAGGATCTGCAGTCGGAGAGACCGGCACCATGCGCATCTGATAAAACATTGTGATTCCCATGATCATTGGCAGGAGATTTATCGGAAAACCAGCAACATGTGTTAGTGTATCCGGCATTGATAGATCGCTTACCCAAAGAAATGATTCGTAGCGTAGCTCTGAAGCTGTGCGCAACATGTAAAAAAGACCAATAAAGATTGGCATTTGAATGAACATTGGCAGACAGCCGGCAACCGGGTTTACCTTGTGCTTCTTGAACAGCTCGAGCATCTCTTTCTGAAATTTCTGAGGATTATCCTTGTACTTCTCTTTCAGTTCTTTCATCGGCTCCTGTATTTTAGACATGCGCTTTTGTGAGCGACTAGCTTTCGCCGATAAAGGCCAAAAGAGCAATTTGATGCAAATTGTCATGATCACGATCGACCATCCCCAGTTTGGCACAGCTTTGTGTATCAAATACATAAGTGAAAGCAACAATTTGCTGATTGTGCCCATATAACCAAATTGCATGACTTTGTCTTGCTGGTTGTCCATTGCCTGCAGACGCTTGAATTCTTTTGGTCCGACATAAAAATCGAATTCCAGGGTTTTAGTCGAGTCAGCTGCCATAGTATCAATATCATAGCCGACGCTCGCAGAAATACCCGGTCGTGGTAATGATCCATCCTCTAACGCAGGGAGATCAACTTTGTAAATGATCAGATCGCGCCCTGGCATATCTGAGGAAAGAATAGATGCAAAAAACTGATTTTTCACCGAAACCCATTCACTGCGAACTGCTTCTTCCAGCTTGTCAATAGGTTCACTACGGCCAAAACCAAGAAAACTAAGAGCGCCACCACCGATTAGTTTGTCGATCCCGATAAAACGGGCCTTGTTTCCATCAAAGTAACCGACATTTAAGAACGCCTGCTGCTGTTTATCCGAAACCGAATGAGCCGTACCTAAATTAAAAAACAAGGTAGAAAATGTTCTAGGAGTTTCAGATCGATTACGTAAAATAGTCTTGTGTCGAATAATGTAGGGCTCTTGATCGGAAGCTGCCAATGAGTAACTACGCTGCACCGTAATGCCCTCTCCAAGATCACAGGTAAAAGTAATAGAATTTGTCGTTTGTTTTTCTATGACGTAAGGGATAGTAAAAGTCTGCAAATCGCTATCTTTTTCAATCAGCCCTAAACTTAAAGCAGGCAATATTCCGTTTTCATTAAAAACATAGTCGTCGCGCTCACCTTTTTTAGTTTGCAAAAAACTGACTCTTTTTATCGCGCCGCCAACGGTTGTAAACTCAACTTCGATAAAATCATTGGCGAGCATTATGGTTTTTCCCTCAATTTTGGAATAAATTGCTTTGGCAGATTCCACTGGCTCTGCGAACGAATTCAAATTGCTCTCAGCACTTTCATTTGCTTCAACATTTTTTGTTGCTTCTGAAACAAGGTTGTTAGCATCTTTACTTTCTTGATCTGTCTGCTCTGTCGCTTGTTCTTCTTTAAGTTGCTCGAGTTGCTGCTCGCGCATATCGATATTTTGCTTCACTATGAAGCCAATTCCTGCAAGTAAGCAAAGGATGCCTAAAAGTGTATTCTTTTTGTCCATTAAAAATTTCTCAAATATTTACCAGCACATCACCGATCTTGAAGATTGATGCCTGGCAGTGGATCAAATCCTCCAGAATGCCATGGATGACAGCGCAAAAGACGTCTAAGCGTAAACCAAGATCCTTTCAAAAAACCGAAATGTTTGAACGCATCATACGCATAACAAGAACATGTGGGCTGAAAACGACAGCCGCAAGATGGTCCAAAGAATAACTGCTTTAGCGGTGAAAAGAGCCACTGATAAATGCGTAGAAGCAAAAGCATTGTTTTTGCGGGCATTAGAGAAACGAGACTGCCAAGAGTGCTCTTCTTTGATTCAAGAGATTCCTTATACATTTCGCTAGTCTTTCGATTTATCGAGTCTTTGAGTTTCTGGAAATAATGACACAGGCATTTAAATAATGGGATTCTAATTCTTTATACGTGTAGCTTCCGTAGGCTGAGCGTAATATGACAACAATATCGCAGTTTAGTGGCAATTTATTTTCGTGAATGCGAAATAGCTCACGAATTATTCGTTTCCCTCGATTGCGCTTCACTGCATTGCCTACCCGGCGTGATGCAATGATTCCCAATCGACGAGAGGCGGCCTGTTTCTGTGAAACACGATATTGAAGAACTAACGATTTACAGAATATATTTTTTCCCAACGATCGTAATTCTTGGAAATCGCCGCGTTTGCGCAGGCGCTTTGGAGTCGGAACACCCATGGCTCCAAGGCTCCTCAATTTTAACGATACCTGACAGAAGCGGCTAATCTTCGACGCCCTTTGGCGCGACGGGCAGCAAGAATTTTACGACCACTTCGGGTGGCGTTGCGTGCACGGAATCCAAATTTGCGTGCACGTCTTATTTTTGAGGGATTATACGTAGGTTTCATAGATAACTAGTTAATTTCATTAAGAAAACACTTTAGAAAGTTTACAAAACATCTATCTGTCAAGTTATCAATAAAGTCTAAATACCAAGTGACTGCTTCATAACCTGAACTCCGGTTTTCTGTAACTATGTATCAGCCTTGACACTGCTCAGGCCTTATTTTCTATCGAACAAATAGCTTGCACATTAAAATTTACATAGTTACATTTGATGTATTGTAACTATGTAAGTCTATGCCTAGCATCACTCATCATCGCGATAAAAAAACCGGGGTTATCTATCGTTATCAGGTAGAAAGTTACTGGGACAAGGCTAAGAAGGCGCCGCGAAACAGACAAGTTTATCTGGGCAAAGTCGATCCAGACACTGGCGAGCTTGTTTCATCAAGACCACGTAAAAAAAATGTGACGGCAAGTTCAGCCCCATTCCAAAACACTGTAACCTCAAAAATAGCAGGCCCTTATCTGATTCTGGAGCAAATCTCTAAAAAACTTAAACTGGATCAATTAATCAGGAAATGTTTCGATGAAGATGCACAAATGATACAAAGCCTGGTCTATTTTCTGGTTCAAAAAGGGCTGGCATTGTCTCGGGTTGAAGCCTGGAGTTTGGCATCACTGCATCCATTTTCTGAGTACATTAGTAGTCAAAGTGTCAGTGAACTGTTACGAGGTATCCGGGAAAATGCCCGGCAACGTTTTTTTGCTTTGTGGCTTAATGAGGTATCC
>JBNKZP010000101.1:0-5937 GCA_050301675.1 Puniceicoccaceae bacterium | reverse complement strand
TAAAAAGCAGATTTTAACGATAAAGGATGCCTGTAGCCAAACTAAGCTCAAACAACGCTGCCAATGAGAAGATTGGCGGCCCTGGGAGCACGAGTCTTTTTTCATTTCTGATTTTCGTAGTTGTCGGACTGGCAGTTGTTTTGCCTCAACCGTTCTCGGAAAACGAGTTCTTGTACGGAGGTGGGCTTGCACGATTTAGCGTTGCAATCATTTTCTTTTTGCAGGGACTATCTTTGCCCACCAGGTCGCTGATTAACGGTTACAGGCCGCTCCGATTGCACGGGTTTATTTTGTTCTGGAACTTTATCGGGTTTCCGGGTGTTACTCTTTTGTTGTTTTTCCCGATTGCTCAAATCTTACCAACAGAATTACTGCTGGGATTTGCTGTGTTGGCATTTTTACCTACGACAATTGCTTCGGCCACGGCGTACACGGCGCTTTCGGATGGATGTGTTGCCAATGCAATTGTTGCGACGGCGCTTTCTAATTTATTGGCTGTATTTGTAGTGCCGGCAGTTTCGTTCATTTATTTCAGGATGGAACTTTCCATTGATGTCCCTTTGAGCAAAGTGCTGCTGAATTTAATTTACATACTGGTGATACCTTTGGTTATGGGGCAAATTGCTCAGAGGCTTTTTCAATGGAATATGCCCGGGACTGCTAAGATATCCAAAAGAGTGAGTGCTGGTCTCATCTTGTGCATTGTATATCTGGCATTCGTTAAAAGTATGAATTCGGAAATTTTCGAGAAATTTTCATTCATATCATTGGTAATAACTTTGTTTGCTGTTGTGCTTTTGCTTTTGGTTACAAGTGTGTTTGTATGGTTGAGCGCCTTTTGGATGCAGTTTACGATATCGCAGAGGATTGCTGCATTTTATTGTGGCAGTCAAAAATCGCTCGCGGCAGGTTTGCCGCTTGTCTCGTCGGTTTTGCTGTCGATACCGGATTTGGAAAACACTGCGATGATCTTTATACCCTTACTTTTCTTTCATCCCTTGCAAATGGCGTTGGCAGGAATCGTAGCATCACGGCTTAAATCGAGAAGTAATGTCAAAGGTTGAAACTATGTTAAATAGAGAATCGTGGATTCAGTTGGTTGATTTCGGGCTCCTTGTATTTATTTGGACTATTCAGTTGGTTGTGTATCCGAGCTTCAGGTACTTTTCCACAGACTCTTTGCTGAAATGGCATGAGACTTATACCGGTGCAGTTTCCATAATCGTGATGCCACTGATGATCACTCAACTCACCTTGCATGCATGGCGTGTATACGACAGTTTCTCACTCAGCAATCTGCTTTTGCTACTGCTGGTCATGAGCACCTGGGCGGTGACTTTTGTTATTTTTGTACCCCTGCATAATAAAATCTCCCTGGGTTATGAACTTAAGGAAAATCTCGCAAGTCTGGTTTCATACAACTGGATACGTACAGCTTTATGGGGTTTGATATTTCTCATTGGCTTATTTATAAGGCATGAGTCAATGGGTTAAACCGAGTTGAATGTATGAAAGTCATCCAAATTTTACCTGAATTAAATGCGGGCGGTGTCGAACGTGGTACTTTGGAAGTAGGAAAATTTCTGGTACAGGAAGGACATGAATCTGTGGTTATTTCCAACGGGGGACGACTCGTTGAACAGTTGGAGCAGGAAGGCAGCCGCCATATAAAACTTCCCATACACCAAAAAAAACTGTCTTCGCTCAGGCAAATTAAGGTTCTGCGAAACTTGTTTCATAAAGAAAAACCGGAGATTATCCACCTGCGCTCCCGATTACCAGCATGGCTGGTCTGGTTGGCCTGGAGAAAGTTAGATCCCAAAACCCGACCACGATTAGTGACTACAGTTCACGGGTTTTACTCTGTAAATATCTACTCGGCTGTAATGACAAAAGGTGAACAAGTCATTTGTGTGTCTGACAGTGTTAAAGACTACGTCTTGAAAAATTATTCCGAGGTCGATTCAGATAAGTTAACAGTGATCCACCGCGGGGTCGATCCAGCGGCATTTCCTTACGGCTACCAACCTTCTAAGGAGTGGCTGAAACAGTGGCGCAGCAAATATCCGGAGCTTGTAGAAAAGTATGTTGTCACACTTCCGGGACGAATCACGCGCTGGAAAGGACAGCTGGACTTTGTCGCGATTATAGCCGAATTGAAAAAGCAAGGGATCCCCGTGCATGGACTACTTGTTGGCGAGCCGCATCCGCGCAAACAGAATTTTTTCAAAGAAGTTCTGACTTCTATCGAATATGCGGGATTGAAAGCAGATATCACATTGGTAGGACATCGCAGTGACCTGCGTGAAATCATGGCGGTTTCGAATGTTGTAGTTTCGCTTTCATCTGATCCGGAAGCATTTGGACGCGTTACATTGGAAGCATTAAGTCTTGGGAAACCGGTAGCCGGATATGATCATGGTGGTGTACATGAGCAACTCAGCGCTTTGTTGCCAGAAGGAAAGATACCAGTCGGCAATCTTTCAGAAATGGTGAATCTGCTTTCGGAGTGGTCAAAGAATCCTGTGCTTCCGAATGCAAAAAACCCTTTTACCCTGGATCGTATGTTGCAAAAAATTGTCTACGTTTACTTATTAAGAAAGTGAAAATAACTATAGTAGTCATAACTCTGAATCCGGCATCAGAACAGGTGCAAGAACTCCTCAATCTTCTGGCCACACAAAATTTAAAAGCCGTGGTTACAATGGGGGTCGATGGTAGAAAAGGTTTCCCGTCCTTGGAAGATTCGGAAAAGATAGACCAGAATACAGCATTAAATAAGCAATTGATAGAATTAACAGCAAGCGAAGTCGGATGCTATTTATCGCATTTTCGCACAATCAAGAATGCTTATAGTGAGAATTGGGAGCGCATCTGTATCTTGGAAGATGATGTTTTGATAGAACCCGATTTTAAAGAAGTCCTTGATGCCATAGAGAAACTACCCGACGAATTTGAACATGTTCGCCTGATGGGTCTAAAACGCCATAAGAGAAAAAGCCTTTTCAAGATGGGCAAACACCATCAACTGACTCGGCCGGTTAAAGGCCTTTGTGGCACTCAAGGCTATGTTTTAAACAGATGTGGCATGGAAAAGATCATAAAACAGGGGAATGTTATCACAAAGCCAATCGATAAGTTTTACGACCACTTCTGGGAGATTGATTTACAATCTTATTGCATAGAACCTCATATTATATGGGAACGGCCCATAATTCGATCTTCGATTTTAAAATTGTCCAGAGGCAAAGCAGCAAAACCAATTACCAAACGTTTGAGAAAGCATGCAATCAAGCTACAGCGAGGCTTTAAACGAAGGATTTATATTATGAAACATTGGAATGATTTTTTTCCCGCCAAAAACTCTACCGGTATCATAGGAAAGACCGCACGAATCCGATAAATTGGGCGATTTATCAGCCATTACCACATGCAATAAGCAGTAAAACAACGACACTTATCGTTTGGATTTTAGAGATGAAAAATTTACTTCATTCATTGACTCAGGCGAGTCGGAAAAAGAAACACGACGCCAAAGAAATCAAGTTTGTTAATCGTTTAAGATTTGCATACTATGAATCTTATTGGAGAGAAAAGACGATCGAATCGGAAATCCCTGGTATTGGAAACGATACAGCAGAAAGCATTACAATTTCGCTTACATCTTATGGAGCCCGAATTGAGACAGTGTATCTTACGATTGAAAGTCTCATGCAACAAAGCCTTAAAGCTGACAGGATAGTCCTGTGCCTGGCAAAAAACGAATTTTCGGAAGAAAATTTACCGGCTACTTTAAAGAGTCAGCGGAAGCGAGGCTTGGAGATAATTTTTTGCGATGATGACATTCGATCCTATAAGAAGTTTTTTTATACGATGCGGAAGTATCCCAAAGATCTAATCATCACCGTAGACGATGATGTTATTTATCCCATCGATACTGTAGACTTACTGTATCGTGCTTATATTAGAGAACCCGAGGTCATTCACTGCAATCGGGCATATCAAATGACCTCAAATGAGCAAGGAATGCTTTCTCCCTACAAGAGATGGAATTTTGATCATACCGTTAGTGAAACTTCATTCCATACATTCCCTACCGGAGTCGGTGGTGTACTTTATTTCCCAGGATCTCTGGATGATACCGTCTTCGACAAAGAAGTATTTCTGAAATTGGCGCCAAATGCTGATGATGTGTGGCTTAAGGCTATGTCTTTGAAAAAGGCGGTAAAGTGCCGGCAGATAAAGAATAATCGTCCATTCAAAGAACGATTCATTGAAATACCAGGCTCACAAACTATTTCACTCAAGCGTACGAATAAGAATAAGTACAGTGGCAATGACCTGGCAATTTCACAAGTATTTAGCAAGTATGACCTATACGAAATCATCGGATAATACGACGATACTGTGACTCTATTTTTGGCAAAACAATGCTTTCATAATAGTTTTGTCGATAACGCTCCAGTGCCCTGTTCGCAGATTCCAATGCCTGATCCAGATTTCTTACGGTATTGATCATAGCCTCGGCAAGAGCTTCCACTGAGCCAATTTCGACAAGTCTGGCAGTCTCTTCGCTCAATACTTCACTGGGGCCCTTTGTACGCGTCGAAATAATCGGGACTCCCCGGGCCATTGCTTCAAGCATAACAATCCCGAAAGGTTCGTCCAGAGAGGGCAGTACGAAAAGATCCGCGTCATCCAAAGCCGCAGTTACATCGTCGATCCAAACCCCAAGTTGGACAGAGCCTTGGATCCTCAACTCTTTTGCGAGCGATTCAAGGGCAGCTAACTCTTCACCCTGCCCGCCGATTGTCAATTGAGCAGTTACACCCGCGTCCAGTAAGGACTTAAATGCGCTTAGTAATAGATCGAATCCTTTCTTTTTAACATATCGTCCATAGCTCAAGATTCGTATTGGAGACTTCCAATCATTCCGTATATTCTCTATCGGACGAACTCGCGAAAAATTGGGGATTACCGCGACACGGTCCGTAGGCCAACCGTTTTTGGAAACATATTTTTGCTGATCCTGTGTGGTGCAAAATAATGTATGTACATACCGGTACCTTTTAAGATCTACATAGTTATGCAATTTCGCAACGACCGGTATACCCGCTAATTTACCGGCGCGACTACCGTGCCAGGCCGCACGCTTGAGTTGTGTATGAACGATTTCTGCCTGAAATGCCCGCAGCTTTGTCGCTATCCTGCGAGGCGCGATGAAGTCCCATTCAGCGCCAGCGCTTACGGTTTCAACCTGTATATTATTGATGTCCTGCAATAAATGAATCTTTGAAAATCGGTTATGGCAAATTGCCTGCACTTGATGCCCGCGTTCAGCCAGTGCCAATGCAGTGTCAACGAAAGAACGCTCTGCACCACCAAAACCTTTGGCCAGCATGATTTGGGAAACTCGCATAGTATGAAATATTGAGTGTTAGATGTTTAAAGTTCGATGTTCAACGTTGCTTTGATTCCAATTTTGCAGGGTTAGTACTCTACTTTTAAAATCCATACATGTTTAACGTAAGATAGGCGCAGTTTTTAACCACTGAGAACACGAAGCGCACGAAGATAACCGATGATCCTTAATTTTGCAGTTGGAAGGTTGGGTTTTGTAAGCCGCGGATATGCGCGGATTAAACGCAGACTCTCTAACACGCATTTGTTTATAATCATTCTTAACCATCCGCGCAAATCAGTGACGGTGGCTAAGGAAAAACTCATTGTCACTCCAAACCGACCTATGCGAAGAACCAGGTTTTATGCAGTTAAAAGAAAAAACTTCGCGCTCTTCGCGGCTTCGGTGCGTCAGGCCAAGCCTGACTTCTCTAATGGTTTGAAAAGTAATCATCATGTCAACTAGTACACTATAACACTCAAATATTCGCTTTAAACTTAAAGTTTATTGGTTTTGTATATGGTCGCTATGCCTAG
>JBNKZP010000100.1:0-6025 GCA_050301675.1 Puniceicoccaceae bacterium | reverse complement strand
GTCGAAAGACATCAAATACGTCTGGCTTTTAAAGCGGCAAACGAGATACGTCTGTATGCGCCGGGCAACGCTCCGATCAAGCGAGTGCAATTTCGTGAAGGTGACACGATTCAAACACAGGATGGAGAACCGTTGGTCGTTGAAACTGTGCTCGAAAAAGACGGTTTAAGAACTTATATCTGTGGTGAAATTGAGGTTCCTGAAGCAATGCTGGCGGATGAAACCAGTTTTAGTAAACCGGAAGATCGATTGATTGCCGGGCAGACGGATTCGACTAACAATTTCATACTACGCTATGAAACGATCCGACATTTAAACACTATGCGCAAGTCGGATATCGCCGGCTTTGTCGGAGGTCGCATCGATCTGATCCCACACCAACTTTATATTGCATCGAGAGTAGCGAATCGGTATGTCCCACGCGTACTTTTATCGGATGAAGTGGGACTTGGCAAAACGATTGAAGCCTGTCTTATCCTGCATCGGCTTCATTTGACAGGTCGTGCCAAACGCATCCTGATTGTTTTGCCGGAATCACTGATGCATCAATGGTTCGTTGAGTTGCTGCGCCGGTTTAATTTATGGTTCACACTTTTTGGCAGTGACAGCAATCAGGCCCTTATTGACGAAGACTCTGAAGCTAACCCTTTTCTGGAAGAGCAACTGGTGATTTGCAGCATCAGTTCATTATTGGAAAATGAGCAACTGGCACAATGTGCGATTGCAGCCAAGTGGGATATGCTCGTGGTGGACGAGGCGCATCACCTTGAATGGACTCCGGAATCAGCAAGCCCGGCCTACGAACTCGTAGAAGCACTGACACAGAACAGCAATGGGCTATTGCTGCTAACAGCTACACCGGAACAGCTAGGAGTTGCCGGACATTTTGCTCGATTACGCCTGCTGGATCCTGGCCGGTATCCCGATATTGAGACTTTCAGGGCAGAGCAAGCGGATTATGCACCGATTGCAGAAGTCGCCAGAAAGCTGGCAAATGGATGTAAGTTGTCAAAGAAAGATCAGGCTTTTTTGCGAGCAGTTTTCAAAGAATTCACGGATGAAGAGTTTGTTAATCATTTGAAAGATCGGAATAAGCTGTTGAATGAACTCGTTGATCGACATGGCACAGGACGCGTGATTTTTAGAAATACCCGTGATTCTTTAAGTGGATTCCCTAAGCGGAAAGCTTTACCACAGGCGCTCAGTTCACTTAAGAAGATCTCCAAAGAAGCAATGCAGGCACGACTTTTACGTGAATTTGATCTGGAGACCGGCTCTGCCGAAACCAAAGGCGCCATCGAAGCATTGGACTATCGGAATGGACCGCGAATCAAATGGCTGGCGGATCTGCTGAGTAAACTCGGGGAGCAAAAGATACTGTTGATCTGCCGAACTCGGGAAAAGGTACAGGCAATTTACGATGCCTTGGTCGAAGAGTTAAATGTAAAGGCAGCAGTCTTTCACGAAGGATTAAGTCTCCTGCAACGCGATCGAAATGCGGCCTGGTTTGCGGAAGCAGAAGGGGCGCAGATATTACTTTGTTCGGAAATTGGCAGTGAGGGACGCAATTTTCAATTCGCCCATCATCTGGTGCTGTTTGATTTGCCTCTAAATCCTGAACTCCTGGAACAACGCATCGGCCGGCTGGACCGAATTGGCCAAACTGATACGATCAAGATACATATGCCTTATCTGAAAAATAGTTGCCCAGAACTACTCATGCGCTGGCATCACAAAGGTCTAAAAGGAGTAGAGCATTCCCTGAAAGGCGGCCATACGTATTTGGACAAATTTGGTGCAGACTTAATTCGGCTCGGAGCAATCTACCATGAGCGCGATCCAAAGGTTTTACAGGAAGCCGATGAATTGATTGCAGCAAGTTGCCAGTTTCGGAAAGATTTAGAGGCTCGCCTGAGGCGGGGACAGGATCGTCTGATCGCTTTGAATTCGTTTAAAAAAGATGTCGCAGACAAACTTGTAAAAAAGATTCGCAAGCAGGATGCAGAGCAAACATTGGATCATTTCATGAACCGCATATTCGATCACTTTGGCGTGACGGTAGAAGATCTCGACGAGCGCACGGTTTTTCTTTCGACCGGTCAGTTGTTTACTGATTCATTTCCGGGATTACCCAAGGAAGGAAGACAGGTAACCTACGATCGAAAAAAGGCATTAGGACGAGAAGATATCGGTTTTTTAACCTGGGATCATCCAATGGTCAGAGGTTCCATTGATCTTGTCCTAAGCACGGAAAAAGGCAACAGTTCCATGGTTGTTTGGTCAGACGAACCTGAGGAGGCGCCACCGATTCTAATCGAAGCATTGTACATTCTGGAAAGTATTGCTCCGGCGCAACTGCATGTAGAGCGTTTCTTGCCACCAACACCTGTGCGTGTACTGGTCGATATGCAGGGGCAAGATCAATCGGAAGTATTCAGCCATGCATTAATCAATCGACAAACACGTGACGAAGAAACCTTTCGTTTGAAGCAAAATCCGGAACTGTTGCAATCATTGGTACCAGAGATGTTAAAGTCGGCGTTGAAATACGCTCATGAGCAAAAGTCGGCACTGTTAGAATTGGCCATTGCCGAAGCACACGAGCGATTAGACGGCGAGGCGAACCGTTTGAAAGAACTGCGCAAGTTGAATCCGAATGTGCAATTAAAGGAAATCAAGATAGCGGAAGCTGTTGTTAAAAAAGTTATTCGCCACATCGCCGATGCGCACCTACGTCTGGACAGTGTACGCCTGGTGCTCAGAAGCTCGTGAATCCTTTGAACATCGACCGTCGAACGCTGAACATCGAATATTCAAAGTTCGACGGTCAAAGTTCGATGTTCGATGTTCAAAGTTCGCAAAGAGGATAGCGATATTCCTTACCGAGGAAGTTTTGCATAATGATCTCAGTGTCGGTGACTTCTTTTACATAATCGGGATTAATGGGTATTTTTCCACCACCGCCGGGAGCATCAATGACAAACTGTGGGATTGCATAACCGGTTGTGTGTCCACGCAGTGCCCGAATGATTTCGATGCCCTTTTGTACATTCGTGCGTAGATGGGAACTTCCGGTTATCAAATCACACTGGTATAGATAGTAAGGACGCACTCGAATCATTAGCAGGCGATGTATGAGTGATCGCATTGTGTCGACATCGTCGTTCACGCCTTTTATCAGAACGGATTGATTGCCCAAGGGTACACCGGCATAAGACAGCCGCTCGCAGGCATCATGCAGTTCAACGCTGCATTCATTCGGGTGGTTAACATGTAAACTAAGCCAGATTGGACCCTGTTTCTTTAGGATTTTACAAAGTTCCGGTGTGATCCGCTGTGGCAAAAATACGGGGATTCGCGAGCCAATACGGACAAATTCAACGTGAGGAATCTTGTGCAATTCACCCAGTAAATAATCAAGTTTGCTATCCGACAGCAACAAGGGATCGCCACCGCTCAACAGTACATCACGGATTTCCGAATGTTTGCGAATGTAGTCGAGTCCGCTTTCAATCCTCGGATGAAAGTTGTAATCCTGAGCATTGGAAACCATTCGACTGCGAGTGCAGTAACGACAATAAGCAGCACAGCGATCTGTTACCAGAAAGAGCACACGGTCCGGATAGCGATGTATGATTCCTCCGCTCACCTTGCTAATTTCCTCGCCGACTGGATCCAGTTTTTCCTCCGGTGAAACGTGTATTTCGTTAATTCGGGGCACGACCTGTCTGCGTAGTGGATCATTTGGATCGCCAGGATCAATCAAATTAAAAAAGTACGGGGTGATCGCCAGTGCGAGTTTGCCTCTGGTTAGTTTGCAACCATCACGTTCCTCAGCTGTTAACTCCAGGTACGCTTCGAGTTGTTCCAGGCTGGTGATTCGGTTCTTCAGTTGCCATTTCCAATCACTCCACTCCTCAGACGGCACATCAGACCAATGGCCCTGGCCGCAATGCCAGTTGTCGATAGAATCTTTTGGATACATTTAGAATAGTTAGAAGTTAAGTTTTTTCAGTTAAGCTACTTCAAACCTTTTTTGATTCGGCATTGGGGTCGTAATCTCAATTCAACCATTGGGTAAAAGCGAAGATTTTATTGCATTTATTTTCCAAACAAAAAACCGAAGGCTTGCATGTGCGCAAATTCTTTTTTTGTTC
This sequence comes from Puniceicoccaceae bacterium, assembly GCA_050301675.1. Lineage (GTDB taxonomy): Bacteria > Verrucomicrobiota > Verrucomicrobiia > Opitutales > Coraliomargaritaceae > Lentimonas. The sequence continues at coordinate 1,868 of JBNKZP010000100.1, read as the reverse complement.
AAAGATAACGAATGGAAAAAACAAATCAACCAGGACTCCTTGCCTTCGAAGACGGCACGATTTTTTACGGTCGGGCATTTGGTGCATCGGCAACCAATGTTGGTGAAGCGTGTTTCAATACAAGTATGACCGGCTATCAGGAAATACTGACTGATCCATCCTATTTCTCACAAATCGTCATGATGACGGCAGTACAGATCGGCAACTACGGAATCAGTCCCGAAGATGTCGAGTCTGATGGGCCCAAGGTTCGAGGTTTCGTCGTGCGAGAAGTCAGCCCGGTCTTCAGTAACTGGCGGAGTCGCACCTCAATCCAGGATTACCTGGCCGAAGCAGGCATTCCAGGTATCGAAGGAGTCGACACCCGCGCCATAACCAAAAAGTTACGTGTAAGCGGTGCGCTCAACGCATGTATCAGCACCGAAGGCATTTCTGAGAAAGAAGCTGTTGAACACGCCCGAAAATTTAAAGGATTGCTAGGTGTTGACTTCGTCAAGGAAGTTACCGCCCGCGAGGCGTATCCCTGGGATCCTGAATCCCGTCAATCCAAACCATTCTGTATACCCGGCACTCAGCTTTCTCAAGCAGTACTTCCGGAAAAACGTTACAGCATCGCCGCGATTGACTTTGGTGCAAAATTTTCGATTTATCGCAAGCTGCAGCAACACGGGTTTGATGTGCATGTGTTTCCTGCTGCAACAAAGGCAGATGAAATCAAGGCTTTTAATCCGGACGGAGTATTTTTATCCAACGGCCCCGGCGATCCCGAGGCTGTTGGCTATGCGCACAAAACCGTACGTGAACTGATTGAGCGCTACCCTACCTTTGGGATTTGCCTCGGCCATCAGATTATCACTCATGCACTCGGTGCAAAAACCTTTAAGCTTAAATTTGGACACCGTGGTGGCAACCAGCCGGTCAAAAACTTGGAAACCGGCAAAGTCTCGATAACTTCTCAAAATCATGGCTTTGCCTCCACGCGCAAAGAACTTGAAAAAGTCGGTGCAATCGTGACCGAAATCAATCTGAATGACGACACTGTTGAAGGCTTACGTTTAAAGGATCGTCCGGTCTTCTCTGTCCAATATCACCCTGAAGCTGCTCCGGGTCCCAATGATGCCGATGTGCTATTTAACAAATTTTACGAAATGGTAGCTGCAAATGCAGGATAAAAAAGTTTCACCATTTCAAAACAAGTCACGATTGAGTTCGCCGTCGCTTCGTATCCATCAACAGCAATTTTACGCTGACACAAATGGCGCCATTTAAGGCAAGCCAGTAAGCTGGGCTTTGTAAAATAAAATCCACTGCTGCGTGGCTGATTGCCATTACCATACCCAACTGCAGCATTAACACTGCAAATATATTGCCGGAAATCCGAAACCACTGAAGCCCAATCCAATAGGCGAAGATTAACAGTAGAAGGATGCATCCTATGATTCCGTACTCGCAGAGAAATTGCACGATATCATTGTGTGCGTAGTAGTAAATTCTACGTCCCGTCCATCCACGCTTCCTGTCGTAGCGCAAATAGTAAATTTGTGGGTAATCCTTTTGATACGATGGGAAAATATACCGCCACGATCCGGCGCCCCACCCGAACCAAGGCTTGTCCTGAAACATTTCCCAGGTTATTTTTGTTGTGATAGCTCTGGAATCCCTATCGGCCATTTCAATGGTTTTTTCAATATCACCAAAGCGCATCTTGATCGCTTCGATATCAACATGCCGGAATGCTGTGTAAACACCACTGCCAAGCAACAAAGCGGTAAGCACGATTAACGGCGCTGATTTTCGAGCGTTTAGCGTAAGCAACCAACGGACGATTAAGGCGCAAACAAAGAAACCGACCATCAACCCTCCGAAAA
>JBNKZP010000099.1:0-6029 GCA_050301675.1 Puniceicoccaceae bacterium | reverse complement strand
TGGCTGACTTCGACACTGTTTTCACTGCGCGCCATGGCCCAGTCCTGCAAAAAGCCTCGTCCGGTTTTGCATTCTTTGAGCGAACGCTCGACGCCCGTTTGTAGCCATTGAAAATCGCTGAGTTTTGGGCAACTGCGCTGATGCCTACAGGTATCAAGAGCACTGTGTACAGGAGCGATAAATCGATCCATAAGTTGTTTTTGGTCAGATGTTTGTTGCATATGACCAATTTTTCGGGTGGGTCTCTGAGTCAAGCTTTAAATGGCCGCGAAGGCTATTATTTCGCATTTTTAGCAAAATTTAATGCTAAAACAAGTAGCCGAATCTCGACCTCGAATACCGGTTGTTAAGACGCAGTATCGGTATGCACTGTACGAGATTTCGTCACCTTTTATGGACACCGTTCCTACATGCAAAAAGGGCCAGTCATACGACTTTATTTACTTCGTCGTAAAAATGGAGAAACAATACTAAGATTTCATCCGGACATAAGGCTTGCATTTAAGAGAGTAAAGGATGAGAGCTGAAAACGGGATAGTCGAAGCAAAAAAGGTGCGATCTGGGGACATGGGCAACAGATGAACACGGCATGTTGGCTTAGAAAAGCTCCTCTTGATTTAAGGTTAAACCACATTTGACCTTATTGCAGGAAGTTCAATCTAGTTTCGCCAGATAGTGCAAAGCGGCACAATAGCCGTCGAAACCAAGGCCGGAAATAACGCCGGTACATGCTTCCGCAGTCATTGAATGTCTGCGGATTGCTTCGCGTTGATAGATGTTGCTGATGTGTACTTCAATGACTGGAAGGTCGCTTCCAGCAATAGAATCCCGTAAAGCCAGGCTTGTGTGTGTCAGTGCACCCGGGTTTATAATGAGCCCAAAAATTTCCGAGTCGGACAGTTCTCCAATCTTATCGATAAGGAAGCCTTCGTGATTTGACTGATAGAATTGTACCTCCACACTTAACGCTTCCGCTTCTTCCGTAAGCATGTTTTCCAAATCCGTTAGAGTTTGGTCACCATAAATAGAAGGTTCGCGCTTGCCCAGTTGGTCGAGGTTTGGGCCGTTGATGATGCAAATACGTTTCATGAGTTAAAAAGAGATGCAACAATGAGAGAGACTTTAAGCGTGATTGGCAACATGGATTACAGCAGACATGGAGTTTCAATGAAACTCCATCCAATATCAAATTGCTCACTTACTTTTTCTGCAAGCGCTTTGACTCCGAATACTTCTGTTGCATAATGCCCACAAGGGTAAAGGTTCAGCCGAAGTTCCTGTGCCATGTTAAAATGGTGCTGACGCAGTTCTCCCGTAATCAGAGTATCGATTTTGTTACTTCTCAACTCATCAACTGCACTTTGTCCGCTGCCGGTGAGAATCGCAATACGTTCGGGCTGTTCGCTGCCGTATTCAATTGCCTGATAGGTATTCGGGAAAAGCGCTTTGAGTCTTTTGGCAAGTTCCTCCCGTCCACCGTCAGGGCCAGCAGTGATCGTTGCAATATCAGTACCCTCGTAAGTCATGCAACTGCCAATCCGTGTAAGCTCAAGTGCATCAGCGAGCAGAGCATTGTTGCCGATCTCGGGATGACAGTCCAGTGGCAAGTGAGATCCGTAAACGGCAAGATTGCCTTCAAGGGCAGTTTTTACCTTTTTATAATTATGCCCGGTTAACGGGACAGGAGCGTTCCAGAAAACACCATGGTGGCAGATCAGGAAATCAGCTCTTTCCGCAACCGCTCGTTCAAAAGGGATCTGGCCTGCATCCACTGCAGCCGCTACTTTGGTAACCGTGCCGTTATTCTCAATTTGCAGTCCATTATAAGCGCCCGCGAAGTCTTTGATTGTACTTTGGCTCGTGTAAGTGTCACAAAATTCTACGATTTCAGATAATTTAATCATGTTACGGAGATGGGTGTGTATTTTCATTGTAAGCACGGTTAAATGCACTGATCAGAGCACGCAGGCCGGCCACTTCAATATTGGCAGCGATTCCACAGCCATAAAAGATGGTGTCATTGCCATCTTTGATCTGAATGTAGGCAGCTGCATTCGTCTTGGAACCACTCCCTATGGAATGCTGGCGATAATCCAGCAAAGTGAAGTTTTTGTAGTGCATCATTTCGAGCGCGTCGACAAAAGCGCTGATCGGACCGTTCCCGCGCCCGGAGATTTTACTGGGTTCCCCGTTGAACTTGATTTGTGCTTCGATTCCAACCTCGTTCGTGCGGGAGAAGTCTTCTCGCTCAATCGAAATCAATTCGAGAGGTGTGGTCAAATTCACATACTCACGGCAGAAGATTGTGTAGACTTCATCCGATTTCAATTCGCGACTACCTTTATCGGCAGCATTGTTGACGACAAGGCCAACTTCCGGGTGCATTTGTTTTGGCAAGTCGAGGCCGAACTCACGCGACAGGATGTAAGCGACTCCACCTTTGCCGCTTTGGCTGTTGATGCGGATAATCGCCTCATAGTCACGTCCGATGTCCTCGGGGTCGATCAATAAGTATGGAACTTGCCAAAGTGTATCGGGATTGGCTTCTTTGATGCGCAAGTCCAGACCTTTTTTAACGGCATCCTGATGCGAACCGGAAAATGCCGTAAAAACAAGATCGCCGGCATAGGGTTGACGTTCGGGCACAGGCATACGTGTGATTCGTTCGTAAATGGCACGTATTTTTTCCAGGTCGCTGAAATCAAGTCCCGAGTCGACACCTTGGGTGTAGAGATTCAGGGCCACAGTTACGATATCGAGATTACCAGTGCGCTCACCGTTGCCAAAAAGTGTTCCTTCAACACGATCGGCTCCGGCCATGAGACCCAGCTCTGTAGCAGCAACGCCAGTGCCACGATCATTGTGAGTATGCAGCGAAATGATGGCCTTGTTGCGTTCTTTCATATTACGACAGAACCACTCGATCTGGTCGGCATAGATGTTGGGAGTGGCCACTTCAACTGTGGCGGGAAGATTCAGGATGATTTTCTCAGCTTCGGTCGGCTGCCAGACATCCATCACGGCTTCACATATTTCCAGAGCATAGTCGACTTCGGTATCTGAGAAACTTTCAGGTGAATATTCCAGGCGAACATTCGTGCCCGAGACAGTCGATACCAGCTTTTTTATCAGCTGCGCTCCTTCGACAGCGATCTGTTTAATCGCTTCCTTGCTTTTGTTGAACGTAACCCGACGTTGCAGCGGCGAAGTGGAATTGTACAAATGTACGATGGCATTGGGTATACCCTCCAGGCTATCAAAGGTACGGCGAATCAGATGCTCTCGGGCCTGTACAAGTACCTGCACCGTGACATCTTCAGGAATTCTTTTTTCATTAACCAACCGGCGTATGAAACTAAATTCCGTCTCGCTGGCCGAAGGAAAGCCGACTTCGATTTCCTTAAATCCGATCGCAACCAATAATTCGAAGAACTCGATTTTCTCTTCAACATTCATCGGGATAGCCAGAGCCTGATTACCGTCACGAAGGTCTACACTTGCCCAGATGGGTGCCTGCCGGATTGATTTATCAGGCCATTGACGATTCGGCAAATCGATTGGCCGGAATGGTTGGTATTTGGTGATAGTGCCTTTTTGCATGGCTGTATGTGCTCTGAGGGTTTAATATCCAATATTCGATGTTGAATGTTCGACACTCGAAATTCAACAAAGTTCAGAACTTAGGTCTTGTTCCCGATTCAGTATTTTTGCAAGTTCAACCATTGTGACACAAGATACTTTAGCGCTTAAAAACCGTACCATCATCCTGGGTGTGACCGGCTCCATCGCAGCTTACAAGGCTGCGGACATTGTTAGTCGGCTAACAGAGGCCGGAGCGAAGGTCTATTCCGTGATGACCGCCGAAGCCTGTAAATTCATTCAACCGCTTACTTTGCAAGTGCTTTCGCGCAGTCCGGTAGCTACAGACCTTTGGAAAGAGGATGAAGGCTGGCAGCCCGGCCATATAGAATTGGCAGACCAGGCAGACCTATTGTTAGTTGCACCGGCAACAGCTCATTGCATCGCTTTATTTGCTCAGGGGCTTGCGCCGGATTTGCTTTCGTCAATTCATCTGGCTACGAACGCGTCGGTAATGTTGGCTCCGGCAATGAATGGAAAAATGCTGGAACACGCAGCAACCAAAGCCAATATCGAAATTTTGCGTACGCGTGGCTACCATTTTATCGATCCGAAGAGTGGTATGCTGGCATGTGGTTACGAAGGACTTGGCAAGCTTGCTGAAGTCGATGTAATTGTGCAGTCGGTAAAAGAGTTTTTTATGAGATGAATGGAGACCTTCGATGGAGAAAGATACTGAAGACGAAATGAGCGCTGAAATGCAAAGGAAAGCAGTTCAAACAAAAAGGGTAATCATTATTGCAATGGTTGCCTTTGTAGCAGTGCCTTTACTTTTAGCATGGCTCAGTGGAGCAATCCGGTTCTAACAATCAGAAAGAAGTCTTTAACAAACAGTCATGAAAAACAATATTACTACCATTCGCATTTTTTTCCTGATAGTCTGTCTGCTAGGATGTATGCTTATGTGGTATCAGGACCGATCATGGAGCTTGTGGCAAGTGCTCTGTGTTGGAATGGGCATGGCAGCCCTGGTAATTTTGACCGATATTTTGCTGGAAGGCTTCTCGTTGCGTTCGCTTTCTGCGGTCACTTTTGGTTTAGCGATTGGAGGGCTCGTTGCATATCTCATAACTAATTCGCCTTTGTTTGCTCCACTGAAAAATGATCCTCGATTGGAGCAGATGTTGTATCTTTCAAGCCTTGTTTTGTATATTGTATCCATGTATCTAGCGACAGTGATTGCTCTGCGCGGAAAAGATGAATTTAATTTAGTAATACCCTATGTTCGGTTCAGTGCACAGAATGTTGAGAGTCCTTTGGTTGTTGTTGATACAAGTGCGTTGATTGACGGTCGCATTGCCGCTATCTGTGAAACAAAGTGGATGGGTTATACGCTGGTAATTCCGCGGTTTGTTCTGGACGAATTACAGGAAATCGCTGACTCGTCCGATATGCTTCGCAAGGAAAAGGGACGCAAGGGACTGGAAGTGCTAAATCAACTACGTCAAATGAAGCATTTGGATTTACGTATTCACGAAAGTGATGTGCCCGATGCGGAGGCAGTCGATTCGAAGTTGGTTTTTTTAGCTGTTCTGTTAAAAGCAAAACTGCTGACTACCGACTACAATCTCGCAAGAATGGCAGAATTTCATGAAGTCGATTGGCTAAACATCACTTCTCTGTTTAAGGCAATCAATCAGGATATTCCACTCGGAAGTGAAATCAAGGTAGAGCTGGTGCGCGCAGGAAAAGATCCGGGACAGGCGATTGGGTACTTGCCAGACGGTTCGATGTTAGTGGTCAACAACGGTCGCTCCATGATCGGCAAAGAAGTTGTGGTTGTCGTTGATTCAGTTGTTCCGTCGGCAGGTGGCAAAATGATATTTGCATCTCTTGAGGGCGAAGGTTCAGATAAGAAAAAAATGTAATTTTAATAAGTTTTTGCTTGCCAAATGTCTATTCTCGATCTTGTTTAATAGTATGTTTAGAAATACTAAGCATTAATGTATATAATAAAATCAAAATAAACTAAAACTGAATATAAATATGAAAAATAAATCTAAAAAAGGTTTCACACTTGTTGAAATAATGATCGTGGTCGTCATCATCGGCCTTCTCGCTGCAATGGCTATTCCTGCTTTCCAGAAAGTGCGGGAAAGTTCACTTAAATCTACTCTGGATAACGACGCCCGCCAGCTTTCTTCAGCTGCCAATCAGTACTTCATCGAGAATGATGAGAGCAGCGTAACTCTTGATAAGCTTGTTGGTCCTGACTTGTACATTGAGTCACTGAGCAGAGGTGTTGTAGCAACCGGGCCGTTTAATTCTACTACTGGAGACACGTTTACTTTATCGCATCCTAATTACAAAGATGGTACTGTCGTTACTTACTTGACTGATAATGGTCGTGATTCAGAGCTAGGTAACAATTTAGGAACAGGTGAGTAGTC
>JBNKZP010000098.1:0-6050 GCA_050301675.1 Puniceicoccaceae bacterium | reverse complement strand
ATTACACAAATTGTTTTAAGACCCTGGTTAAGCGCTTTACGTAGTACCCAGCGTGTTTGAGCCTGTGGTCCACCCACAGCATCGGTCAAGAGGAGGACGCCATCAACCATCTTCATCACACGTTCAACTTCAGCACCGAAGTCAGCATGGCCCGGAGTATCCACAATATTGATGGTATACTCAATGCCATCTTTCGGATTCGTCCATTTCACTGAAAGATTTTTGGCTTTGATGGTGATGCCTTTTTCGCGCTCAAGATCCATGGAGTCCATTGCACGTTCCCGCACCTGCTGGTTTTCCCGGTAGGCGCCACTTTGTTTTAAAAGGCAGTCGACTAATGTCGTTTTGCCATGATCAACGTGTGCAATGATTGCAATGTTGCGGATGTTTTTGGCGTTCATAGATAAAAATAAAAAACACGCTATTTGTATGTGACAGTTAAGAGGTAGCGTATAGACAATCTTAAAATCAAATTGCTTATATTAGTAAAGCGCTAAAGCATAGGATATCTGGTAAGGGTTTAAAGTTTCAGTTCTCTGAAAACAGTATCGAGAACAGTATCGATCGCATCCAGAGAACTTAGTTTCACTTCAAAGAATGCATAACCGGTGTTGGGATGAAAAATGTGAAAAACATTCTCCGCATAATGCGCACCGACTGGTGTTTGACAACCACTACCAAGACGACTCAGGAAAGCGCGTTCTAATGAGACCGCTCGTTTGGTTATCTCACAAAACAAATTTTCATATCGCGGTAAGTCTGCCATCCGGCACTGAACAGCGATCGCTGCCTGACCGGGTGCCGGTACTACTTGGTCAATCGGTAGTTTAACAAATTTGAGCCCTTCAAATTCAGTGATACCAAGTCGTTCCAGACCTGCAGCAGCGAGTAAAGTCGCATCCGCTTCTCCATCGGCGATTTTACGCAGACGTGTCTCTACATTGCCGCGTATCACCGTCCATTTGGCATTTTTTTCAAACAGACCAACCTGCTCACGACGACGTGGACTGCTGGTAGCAATTGTTTCGAGAACAGAGCAATCTTCACGCTGAACCAGCACATCATTCGCCTGTGCCCGCGGCAAATATCCGGCAATGCATAAATCTGCCTGAAACCGAGTCGGCAGGTCTTTGGCGCTGTGTACTGCCAGATTTGCCCGCCCGTCGAGCAACGCCTCTTCGAGTTCTTTAGTGAAGAGACCGATTCCTCCGCGTTTCTCCAAAGACCAGTTCAAGCGTTCATCTACTTTTGTACTCAAACGTAATTCCTCAAACCGTTCTTCGGGAAACACAGTTTGAAGATATGTCCGTACGCTTTGAGCCTGTATAAGCGCTAGAGAACTTTTACGCGTCGCAATATATGTTGTCTGAGGCAAATCTAAACGTCTGCAACCTTTGAAGCCTAAATTCGTAAGTTATATCTGATTGAGATACTTCCGGCCTAACTATAAGATGCTTGAGCACCCTTTATATTGCGCTTTTTGACCCAAGGCATCAATGCACGCAGACGCTGGCCGGTCTTTTCGATCGGATGCGCTTCTCCTTCTTTTCTGAACTTTTTGTAATTCGGGCAGCCTGCCTTGTACTCTTTGACCCAATTTTGAGTAAATTTTCCAGACTGAATATCGTTGAGAATAGCTTTCATTGCCCGCTTGGACGATGCATTAATGACACGAGGGCCGCTGATATAATCTCCCCACTCAGCAGTTTCTGAAATTGAGAAACGCATGCCGGAGATACCAGACTCAACCATCAGGTCGACGATCAACTTAAGCTCATGCAAGCATTCAAAGTAAGCCATTTCCGGCTGATACCCTGCTTCTACCAAGGTTTCAAATCCAGCCTGCACCAATGCCGATGCACCCCCGCAAAGCACAGCCTGCTCACCAAAGAGATCTGTTTCGCATTCCTCTTTGAAAGTTGTCTGTATGACCCCCGCACGCGTGCCGCCGATGCCTTTTGCCCAGGCAAGTGCAGTACCCTTTGCGTCCTTTGAAGATCCCTTGTTTACAGCAATAAGTGCAGGAACACCTTTACCTTCGACATACTGACTGCGAACAACATGACCGGGACCTTTGGGAGCAATCATGATAACGTCGATGCCTTTAGGCAGTTCAATCAGACCAAAATGTACCGCTAGTCCGTGTGTGAACGCGAGGGTCTTACCCTTGGTTAAATTTGGAAGTATGTCATTTTTATAAACCTCGGGCTGTAACATGTCTGGCACAGCCAGCATAATAACATCTGCTTTTTTAACTGCTTCGGCAGTTTCATACACTTTAAATCCGTGGCTTTCAGCAACCTTGACCGACTTACTCTTTTTATAAAGACCAATGATCACATTTAATTTACTGTCTTTCAGGTTTTGTGCATGTGCATGGCCTTGTGAACCGTAACCAATGATGGCAAGGGTCTTATTTTTAATGAGCTTCAGGTCAGCATCTTTATCAGTATAGACTTTAGCAGGCATAGGTATCTGTGATTATGGGAACTAAGTAACTCCCGGGTTATGTTTAAAGAAAGTTCGGATTAAAATTCTACTCATCCACGCTTCAGCGCAATGTTTCCGGAACGGGCCATTTCAATGATTCCATAAGGTTCAATTAGATTCAGGAAGGCGATGACCTTGTTATTATTTCCAGTCATTTCAATGTTTAGCGAATCAGACGCAACATCAATGATTTTAGCACGAAAAATGTCACAAATCTGCATAATTTCAGCGCGCTTCACCGCTGAAGACTGAACTTTCAGTATCAACAATTCACGCTCTGTTGCCTGACCGCTCGAGAATTCAGTCACATCCAGAACGTTCACAAATTTATTTACTTGTTTGATTACCTGATCCAAAGCGTTCTCGTCACCAATAATTGTGGCTGTGATACGAGAGAAACGATTATCTATCATGGGGCCCACGTTCAATGTTTCGATATTGAACCCGCGCCCACTGAACATGCCAGCGATGCGAGCAAGCACACCGAATTTGTTTTCAACCAGGATTGATATGATATGACGCATAGTAAAAAGCCGAACAGCCAAAACTTGAAAATGGTAGACGGCGAGGGATTCGAACCCACGACCCCCTCGGTGTAAACGAGGTGCTCTAACCAGCTGAGCTAGCCGTCTTCAGACCTTCAAAATATGGAAATTACCGCTGAAGTCAGTTAAATCAAGTTTTATTTTCCATAATCCTAAAAAAGGGGTGTGATTTTGTTTTGTAGTAAACTGCATTCATTTTTATTGGATTATAAATCCCAATCTATATCTAGGCGAGCTAGTCAATACGAAATGGCGCTTCGGGACATTCGACAAGGGCAGCAATGGACTCGCATGACTGACTACTCTCCACGGGAAGAAATAATTCACCACGAAGAGCGCGAAGTGCACGAAGAAAAATTTCTTAGACTCCGCAGACAAAATTCTACCTTGCTTTTTACTAATTTTAAACTTCGAAGAATTTAAAAAAGAAGTTGGAGGGAGTGTGGTAGGACTTCATGCTGTTGAAGCAACTGATTCTGGTGAAATTCAGCATAAAGTCCCGATTTTTCTGAATTGGGATGATGCTCGCATAGAATCCCTTAAACATTTAGGTAATTTAGGTCGTTTGCAACGATAGTATATTTCCGGCAAAATACAGGGAATATCTAAATCCTGAAGTTATCAATTCCACGAAGTTGGATTGATAACTGATTGTCGAAACAAGGAGTAGCAGACAACCTGATTAACGCCCAAGAATAATTTGATAAGTATTTGCACTTCAGGCTTCACAGGTCGGGTGTCTATCCTCTAACGTTAGCAAAAAGAATTTGAAAAAAGTAATTTAGCCTAAATATTTAAGTCATGAAACTTAAAGCAGTTATACACAAAGCAGAAGAAGGTGGCTTTTGGGCGGAAGTTCCTTCCTTACCCGGTTGCTCGACTCAAGGAGAAACTATTGAAGAGTTAACCGAAAATTTGAGAGATGCGATAACCCTCTGGTTGGATGTCGGTGAAGATGAAATCGAAAGCCAGAATATAGATCAAATTCTAGAACTTGCAGTGTGAAGCAGATCTCTGGAAAAGATTTTTGTAAGTTGCTTGAGGAACGCGAATGAGAGCTTAAACGAGTAAGTGGTAGCCATCATGTATTATGCTAAATCAGGACACCGAGAGAGAATAGTTATTCCGATACATGGAAACAAACCGTTGAAATTAGGATTACTGAAAGTACAAATGAAGATTGCAGGAATTAGGGAAGACCAACTCTGATGCAAGTCGGGATATGACAACTCCGTAGGCTGCGCCTACTACGTATGAAACTTCCAAGTCGACTTATTTTTTTAAGGTTAACAGTCGAAAGTCGTCCTTCGAAATCCAGCCAGTTGTGGATCCTTCCTGGGTTTTGACTTCATAGAAGTCATTGTGCTGGTCGAGCATGCGAAGGCGTTCACCGGGACGGGCAAAGCCAATTTCCGGCGCTGCAGTGGCCGGAGCTGCATGTAAGGAAGCATTTTCTGTCGATAGTACGATTCCGGTTTTCAGGGTTTCCAGGTTCAGCCAGATTGCTACCAAGGAAAGTACGAGAATCAGTAAAATGAAAAGACGTAGCAGTTTTATGCGGTTACCGGATTTGCCTTCACCTGGACTTAGTAGAATCCACGCAGCGAGCAGCAGCCAGAAGCTTACTGTTGCCGCAATTATCCAGACATTGAGTGAAACAATCTGACTGAAAGAAAAATACCACTTTTGAGTGATTGCGGGGAGTCCGAGTTGCTCGCGGACGAGATTCAATTTTTCACGGTAGTCTGCATTGAGCGGATTCAGGAGCAGCGCACGCTCTAGTTGCCAGATCGCTTCTGTCGGATGGCCTAATTGAAGCTCAGTCAGGCCAAGGTCGTGGCGAACTGCTGCAGTTTCATTTGCTTTCAGAGCAGTCAGAAAATTGGTTTTTGCGGCTGCATAGTTACCTTGCTCGTAAGCTTTAATGCCAGACCAGAAGGGCGATGGCTCGGTTGTATTAACTGCCAGTGCAGTAGTGGTTGCAATTAGAAAAGCAATCAGGATGCGAGTAAATTGACTCATAGCGCTTTCAATACGGTTTTGAGTTGTGTGCGGGATTCGGACAAGTCAACGGGTTGTTGATGGCCGGAAAACTGATAGGTCTCAGCTGCCTGGAAGAGTGCCCGTGCTTGTTCGATTACAGTTTCGGGCAAACCTGTCTGCCTGAAGTGTGCTTCCAGTGTGGTGAAGTCAGCAGCTCGCAAGTTCGACTTTGCGTGTATGGTCGTAGCCAGGCGAATTGCTTTTTGAGCATGACTAAAAAAAGTATCTGCATCGTCACTTTGGGTTTTATTCAATGTCGCTTTCAGTTCTTCTCTGGCATTTTGAACCAGTGCATAATGTGGGCTCCGGAGCAGGCATTTGCGTCGCTGATTCAAGAGAGCGGCAATGACGACAATCGCCAGAAAACTGCCGTTGAGCCAGTAGAAGCCAGGAGTAAGAATGGTGCCGGTTGGTAATTTACGACCTTCTGTTGGTCGATAGTCGAGTGTCTGGAACTGTTCTTCAGCAGTGAGTGATCTTGTTTGGTTATCTGTTGGCGAACTGGTGCTTTCAGTTCTTGGACTTAAGGAGGTGGGAGGTGGGACGGCTGACACCTTGGATGGCGCGACGTTAATTGCAATTGCCGGACTGCTCAGTTCGACGTACTTTTGGGTGTCTGGGTCGAAGAATGAGAAGCTGATTTCCGGCAGTTCAAGTGTGCCTGCCTTTTCGGGGACAAATATGTAGTCAAAGCGTTTGGCGCCTTTAAGTTCGTTGGAAGCATCTGCCTCAAAAACGGATTCCGGTGGATAGCTGCGCCAGCCCTCGGCCTCGGGAAGTTTGGGGCCCTGAATACGACTAAAATTGCCCTGACCGCTTAGTTTGAGTGAGAGCATGATTGGCTCGCCGACGCGTGTGGATTCGGCATCGGTACTCACACCAATGTTAAACTGACCGATGGCGCCTGAAAAGCTCTCTGGCTGTCCTTCTTTCGGCAGGGGTAGTACATCAACCTGAACAGGAGTTGTGTAG
>JBNKZP010000097.1:0-6107 GCA_050301675.1 Puniceicoccaceae bacterium | reverse complement strand
ACGAAACCTACAATTACGACATTGAGATTCGCCATCCGGTATTCCGGACTCCAAATCAGGAATTTGGGCTGGCGATGAGATTGGCTCATATCAGAACTTCAACGACACTTTCCGGGCTAGAGTTTGCATTTGGTTCCGATCAGTCCGAAGATCGCATTACTACATTGAGTTTGATACAGGACTGGATTTATAAATCAAAAAAAGAAGTTATTGCTCTATATTCATCGGTCAATTTCGGCATCGATCTCCTGGATGCTACCATGGATGTTAGTGGCAACGCTCCGGATGCCAGCTTCGTTACCTGGCTTTTTCAAGGTCATTACTTGCGACAACTAGAAACTCTGGATAGTCAGATCTTATTAAAAGGAACACTACGATTAAGCGACGATGCAGTTTTGCCACCCGAAAAATTTACTCTGGGAGGTGTCTTTTCCGTACGAGGCTATCGTGAAAATACGCTTACCAGAGATTACGGAGCGCTGGCAAATATTGAATATAGAATTCCGATGTTTGAATTAAGATTTCCACACCTAGTTAAAAAGAGAGGCGATGGACAAGTGCAACTCACAGTCTTCTATGATTATGGATGGGCGGAAAATTTTGACGATACGCGCGGTATCGTGGATACCAACTTTTTACATAGTGTCGGCACAGGCTTTCTATGGCAAATAAATCAACACAGCTCCTCTGAACTTTATTGGGGATATCCACTTAAACCCGTCGATTATGACTCCGAGTACGACGTACAAGAAGCTGGCATTCATTTCAGAATCAATTTTGGGTTATTTTGATCCGAAGGATTATATAAATACGAGTTGAGGCGAACAAACCAGGGATGATTTTTCATACACCATTGCATTTCAGAATAGTACAAATCGTACTCGTCTTGATTCGTGTCTGTTTATTGGCTCCGGTTGCGTCTAGCGTCAGAATCATTATCCCAACGCTTGTTTTTTTAATAGTTCTACATGCTCATGCAGACAATCTCAGCGCCGCACCAATAACCAGGGAGAATAACGAGCAGTCAGCCATAGTAGCCAAACGGTTTGATCATCTATTGCTGAAAGCTCGACAACTTCAAAACCGGGGCGATTACAAAGAAGCTTTGTTCAAGCTCAGAGAAGCAAATGAACTGACAAACGAATTGAAAAATGTCGCTGGTGTCATCTCGATTCTGGTTCAAATGAGCGATATCTATCTTAACATTGGCCAGATCGATCAGGCAAAAACGCTCGGGCTTCAATCACTGGAATTAGCTGCCGACTTAGAAAATCAGCCAAAACTCATGGCATCTGTGCTCAATAACTGGGCCACTGTTTTAACCTTGGACAGAGACTACGACAACGCGCTCAAAGCATTTAACCAGGGGCTGGAACTGGCAAAAGAAGCAATCGAGCCATCACTAGCTGTTCTCATACTAGTCAATCTGGCAAGAACAGCCACAATTATGAGTGACCTGCCGATGGCAGAAAAAGCGCTTCGTGAAGGAATAACACTCATCACGCGACTGCCCGCATCCCGAAGGAAAGCAATCCTGAGCGCCGCACTGGCAAACCAGCTACAGGAGTTGCTGAAAGAGAACGATCCAAAACTTTCTTCTATCTTTCTGGAAGAAAGTGCGCGAAATCTCTGGGAAGCAGTCAAACAATTTGCAGAAAAATCATCCGATACCCGTCTACAATCCAACGCCAGCGGCAACATAGGTCATCTGGATGAAATGGCCGGGCACTACGATCGAGCTATGGAAGCAACACGCCGTGCCTTATTCTTCGCGCAGCAAGGACCTTACCCTGAAATGATTTATCGCTGGCAATGGCAGCTCGGAAGGCTCTTCAAGAAGACAGGACAAATCGATAAAGCGCTCAGAACATACCAACATGCCGTTGATAGCCTCAATCCGATACAAACAAGACTGATGGCTGGCTATCGAAATTCCCCAGGGTATTTTCAAAAAAATATTAAACCCGTCTATTTCGGGCTCGCAGAATTATATATTGAGACTGCAGAAAAAACCAGCGACGCAACGCAACGACAATTACAACTACAAAAAGCTCGCCTCACCATTGAGCAGATGAAAGCTGCTGAAATAGAAGATTTTTTTCAGGATGAGTGCACAACTGCCTTTAGAAATAAAGCTACATCGCTTGATAATATCGGTAAAAGCAGTGCGGTCATCTATCCGATACCATTCAAAGACAGGCTCGTAGTCATAGCGACACTTCCTAGTGGAATCGTGCAGATTACCTCGTCAGTCGATCAGGAAACATTGACCCGGACAGTAATCTCATTTCGAAGACACCTGCAGGATAGTTCTCATCAATCATTTGCCGGTACTGGGAAAAAGCTTTACGATTGGATAATTGCTGGCCTGGAAGAACGATTACAGGAAGAATCCATTAATACTTTAGTCATCATCCCCGACGAAGCGCTTTCCCTGATCCCATTTGCAGCGCTTTACGATGGAGAAAAGTTCCTGATTGAAAAGTACGCTATCGTCACGACTCCGAGCTTGCAAC
Organism: Puniceicoccaceae bacterium; assembly: GCA_050301675.1. Classification (GTDB taxonomy): domain Bacteria; phylum Verrucomicrobiota; class Verrucomicrobiia; order Opitutales; family Coraliomargaritaceae; genus Lentimonas. The sequence continues at coordinate 3,591 of JBNKZP010000097.1, read as the reverse complement.
TAACAGATCCTCAACCGGCGTCACGAGAAAATTTTGACGCATTATTGGTTGGACTTTCCGATAGCGTTCAAGGCTTCCCCCCCTTGTCCAATGTCCCGGAGGAACTGGACACGATTAGCAAAATACTCCGGGGTAATTCAGAGCAACTATTGAATCAGGCCTACGAAAAAAAGGCTCTGACAGATGCAATCACCCGAAATTCCTATCGCATCATTCATATGGCGACCCACGGAGAGTTTAGCGCTGACCCGAACCAAACCTTTCTTCTCACTTATGATGACAAGCTTCTCCTAAATCAATTCGGAAGCCTTCTTAAACTAGGACTGTTTAGCGATAAACCGATCGAATTATTAACTTTGAGTGCATGCAATACAGCAGTAGGTGACATACGCGCGGCATTTGGCCTGGCTGGCATTGCGCTTAAATCAGGCGCTCGCAGTGCCGTCGCAACACTATGGTCTGTACACGACGAAGCCACAATGCTTGCGATGACAGAATTCTACAGGCAGTTCCAATCCAGACCTGAACTCAACAAGGCCCAGGCCTTGCAAGCAGCGCAATTAAAACTGCTGAAACAGCCACAGTACAAACATCCGGCCTATTGGAGTCCATTCCTGTTTATTGGAAATTGGCTATGAAGAAAATTTCTCGATTTTTCTGGCTGTTTTAGAATATATCATATTCTTCTCAAGTTTTCTGTTGCTCCAAATTCACACGAAATTGCTTGGCTATGATACGTATACTGGGTCGTTCGACATTGACTATCATCTATGAGGTGGGAGAGATCAGTGTATTTGGTGGTAGTGCCCTGAGTCGGTTTTTCTTCCAGCGCCATCGCTTGGCAAAGCTCATGTCTGCTATTCATGAGATAGGAGTTCGTTGTTTTCCGATTGTCGCAATCGTTGGTTTGTTCACAGGCCTGGTAATGGGTCTGCAACTTTACTACACCCTGATCAAATTTGGTGCAGAGGCGGCGCTGGGCACGGCTGTTGCACTATCGCTGATTCGTGAACTGGGGCCGGCTCTGACGGCTTTGATGATTGTTGGTCAGGCGGGTTCGGCGCTGGCTTCGGAACTCGGCATTCAACGCAACGATGAGCAGATTGATGCTTTGCAGACAATGAGTGTTGATCCGCTCGGCTATCTGGTAGGCCCGCGATTGCTGTCTGCGCTGATCTGTTTTCCAATGCTGACGGCTGTGTTTGATCTGATTGGAATCTCCGGCGGCTATGTAACCGGGTGTTTGCTGTTGAATGTTGACGGAGGTGTTTATTGGAACCGCGTATTTGAAAGTGTTGTCTGGCAGGATGTACAGGGTGGGTTTGTCAAGTCTCTGGTGTTCGGTCTGGTGACTATAATGATTTGTGCGTATCGTGGCTTCAATACACATCGCAAGGCGTCGTTTCCCGGCGTGCGTGGTGTTAGCGAGTCTGCCACCCGGGCAGTGGTCTGGTCGAGTGTTATGGTGCTCGCGTTGGATTATTTAATCACTTCTTTTCTGCTGTAATGAGTGGCGCGTCTTTTTTGAAAATCAGCGATCTAAAGAAGCACTTTGGTGAGAAGCGTGTGCTTGACGGCATTCACCTGGAAGTCGCTCGTTCAGCGGTGACTACGATTATCGGGAAGAGTGGTATTGGCAAGTCGGTGTTGTTAAAATGTATCGCCAACTTGATCGTACCCGATTCCGGTGAGATCAAGTTGAATGGTCAAAGAATAGAACAGGAGCGCTATTCCCCAAAAACAAACGCAGTGCGCTTTAGCTACATGTTTCAGAATAATGCTTTATTTGACTCAATGACCGCGGCGGAAAATGTGGCACTTCCCTTGCTTGAAGCATCGGATCTGAGTAAAACTGAAATACATGAGCGTGTTTCGAAAATGTTGACGAATCTTGAATTGGCAGATTCGGCTCAGCGTTATCCCGGAGAACTATCGGGGGGGATGCAGAAGCGCGTGGCGCTTGCACGGGCGCTGATTACAAATCCACAATTAGTACTGTTTGATGAACCGACCACAGGGCTGGACCCGGAGAGGAAATTCGGTGTATTTGAAATGATTGCGGATTATCGGGAGCGATTTGACTTCACTGCATTGCTGGTAAGCCACGACACTCCTGAAGTTTTTGAAATCAGCGACTACGTTGCCTGGCTGGATTCAGGTGTTATCAAGTTTTTTGGAAAGCCGACCGAGTTGGCAAACGATGCGGATTCTGCCCTTGCAGATTTCCTAAATAAGGCAGATTTTAAATACAAAAAATACAAAGACCGGGTGAACCATGAATAACCGTAAAATTGAATTTTTAGTTGGGTGTTTTATGCTCGTTGGCATTGGAGCCGTCCTTTATCTGGCAATTCAGGTTGGTAGTGTTCGCGTTTTGGGAGGAGATAATTACACTCTGAAGGCACGCTTCAGCAGTACCAGCGGCGTAAATGTTGGCAGCCGTGTTGAAATTGCAGGGGTGCGTGTTGGTACTGTAAAGTCGATTACTCTAAATGATAATTTCTACTCGATTGTTACTTTTGAGTTACCAAATTCTATTAAATTGGATGATGATACGATAGTATCAGTTAAGACGGCCGGTCTGATCGGGGATCGCTATTTGGATATTTCTCCCGGTGGTTCGGGACTTCCACTGGAGGCGGGCGATTTGATCGTGGATACTGAATCGGCGCTGGACATAGAAGGATTGATTAGTCGATTCGCACTTGGCGGTATTGACGACAAGAAAGAATAGCCATTTATAAATACTTTTATGAAATTCAGATTACTGATTGTCTGCGCCTTTCTATTGTTGGGTGCATCCGCTTATTCTCAAGAAGGTGAAGTTGCTAAACTGGAATCTGCGACAAAGGATGCCTTGGACGTTCTCTATGGATCGAAATGCAAAGATTGTACCCCTGAAGAGAAAGCAGCCCAAGTCCGATCCATTCTGGAACGGGATTATGATCTGATGGTAATCATTCGCCGTACGATGGGACGCAACTGGAACTTGCTCAGTCCTGCTGAACAAGTGCAAGTGAAGGATTTGGTCACTCAATTGATTGTAAATTCTTTTGTTTCAGAGGTTCAGGGGTCGGAACGACCCAAAGTTGAATATGACCCGCTCGTTATGATAACCGACAAGCGTTTCGAGATACCTTCGAAAATTATTTTTCCCGATGGAAAAGTATTTAATGTCGTTTACCGGTTTGGCCGTTTAAAGACAGGATGGCAAATTTACGATATTGTAGCTGAAGGCGTCAGTGTGGTGGCAAATTATCGTCAACAGATTGATGATCATTTTCGCACAGGTGACGGAGCCGGACTGATTGATAAACTAAAAGAATTGCTCGAAGAGGAGAATTTAGATGAGTCTGTCAAACAGTAGGCGAACACTAGCAAGCTACTTGCTGCTCTCTTTACTTTTCAGTATAGCTGTCACTAGCCTTCGTGCCGAAGATGATTTTCTGTCGGAGGAAGATTTGTACGGAGACTTCGGAGACGAATCACTCGTTATCAGTGATCCGCTACAACCGATGAATCGTGTCATTTTCAAGTTCAACGACTTCGTCTACGTTAACATATTACGCCACGTTGCTAATGGCTATGCCG